>NZ_VTPS01000014.1 GCF_008274215.1 Calorimonas adulescens
AACAAGTTGCATGCAAAGATACAAAATGAACGCATCGGAAAACCGCTTCACGAGCTAAAAACAGCCTAATATATTCAAAAAAAGCCCTACCATAGGGGGCTTATTTAAGTATACCCAAAAACAGCTAACCGGGGGGAAAGCCCATGTTCCCTTTAAAATTTTGAAGCTGTTTTTTATTTTTTATCCAAAAAAGGGGAGTGCCGCTAACACTTAAATAGTGTTTTGCGACACTCCCTTTCATCACTTCCAGTATGCATACCTGAAAAATTTAAACTCCAATGGGGTGGCAATATAGCCCGTCAGTCCTGGCTTTACAACCAAATTTTCAGAGTAGAAATATATAGGCCCTACAGGAAATTCTTTCATAAGGAGTGCATCAGCCTTGTGCATGGCATCCATTCTGACCTTCTCGTCAGACTGGGTCCTGGCAATATTGACATAATCATCGTATTCCTTGTTGCTCCAGTGCGGATTATTGTTCGCACTTCCTGTCGACAGAAGTTCAAGCATACCAAGAGGATCTATATAATCGGCAATATATCCATCCCTGGCTATATCAAAATCTCCCTGCCTTCTCGTGTCAAGAAATACATTCCATTCCTCCTGTTTTAATTCAATATCTATACCAAGGTTTTGCTTCCACATCTGCTGTATAGCCTCAGCTATCTGTTTGTGCGTTTCACTGGTGTTAAATGTATATGTGAGCTTTGGGAACCCCTTGCCATCCGGATAACCCGCTTCCTTTAATAGCTCCCTTGCCTTTTCTACGTTGGCTTTTGTTGTATCATAGAAGTCCCCGCCAACTTTCCTGAAGTCCTGAGATGGATCAACATCAGGGAGGCCATAGGGTACAAATGCACCGGCAGGAACTTCGCCGCCCTTTGTTATGTTTTCCACTATCGCCTTTCTGTCAATAGCCAGCGTCAGAGCTTCCCTCACCCTCGGGTCATCTAAGGGTTTTTTGTTTACATTATAGCTCAAATAATAGGTACCAATGGTAGGTACAGATATCAAATAGCCCTCATCCTTCAGCCTGGATAGTTCTTGAGCCGGTGGGTTGTCCATAAGGTCTACCTGACCTGACTCAAAGGCAGAAAGGGCAGTGTTTTCATCAGCTATTTCAGTGAAAATCAGCTTATTGAGTTTTACATTTTGCGCATCCCAGTAGTTAGGATTTTTTACAAATTCGATAGTGTCATTATGCACCCATTTGACCATCTGAAATGGTCCATTGCCAATATAGGTCTCAGGATGCATGGCCCATCCCTCAGGGTCTTTCTCTACCATATCCTGTCTTACAGGTACAAGCTCATGCCTCGAAAATATCTGGAGTATATATGCAGTAGGAGCCTTCAGGGTGACCTGCAGCGTCTTGTCATCTAAGGCTTTTATACCCACATCATCCCAGCTTGCTTTTCCGTTATAGTATTCTTCTGCATTCTTTACATAGAAAAGGTTATACGCATAGTGTGCCCCCACACTGGGGTCCAATGTTCTCTTCCATGAATACACAAAGTCATTAGCAGTCACCGGCTTGCCGTCATACCATTTTGCATTTTGCCTTATATGGAATGTCCATATAAGTCCATCTTGAGATACATCCCATTTCTCAGCTATGGCAGGTTCTATGACATTTTTCTCATTATGTCTTACCAGTGCCTCAAAGTTGTTATATATCACCTGATCACCGGGAATCTCGCTGCAAAATGCAGGATCCACACTCTGTGGCTCTGCACCAAGGTTGTATACAAGCGTATCCTTTACCTGCTCCGTCTGCTGAGTCTCCTGTGGTTTTTTCTCAGGTGCCTGTTGGTTTGCAGAACATCCTGCCACAAGGGTTATGGAAAGAATTGTTACAATCAGAAATATAAAAATCCTCCTCATTAAATTTACCCCTCCTTGTTACCATCTATTCAAATGTACCTTTAACTACGGCCTGGCCATTTTCCACCATCAGCCTGCCTCTTGCAAATACCATCTCAATACCCATGCTGTCATCCAAAACTACAATATCAGCATCAGAACCTGCCGATATGCTCCCCTTTTCAGGGTATACCCTCAGCCTCTTCGCCACATTGGCTGTTATTATTGAGACTGCTTCTGACATATTCATGCCATCCCTCACCATGCATATAAACTCCTCATAGAGCGTATGACAGTCCGCCACCATGAGCCCTTTTACCTCTCTCTTTTCATTGAAGAGAGGCATACTTCCGTTCCCGTCAGAGCTCATAGTGATATTCTCCAATGGTATACCGTTCTCAAGATATGTCCTCACTGCTTCTGACGGCTTTACCGATCCGTCTGCGTCAGTTTTTGGTGATACTCCTGAAGTGATGTCAATATATCCGCCAATCCTCCCCCAACCTATACCACACTCCAGCAGAGTCCTGCTCCTGTTCATATGAGTTGGAACAAACTGCGTTACAGGTATCTCTGTATCCTCCACTATCTCAAACAGCATGGATAATGCCCTCTCACCGCTGCCTACATGCAAATGCACTATGCCGGCCTTACCTGAGAGCATACCTCCTACTCTGGCCTCTGCCGCAATCCGTTTTAACTCCTCTATAGTAGGTTGGGAGGAACGATGATCGGATATGGCAATCTCACCTGCCCCTATCACTTTGTCGATCAGGATGATATCACTCCTGATACTGCCCGTTATTGTGCATGTAGGTACCTGATAGCATCCCGTATAGATATATGAGGTAAGCCCTTCTGACTCAAGACCCCTTGCCTTAGCCAGAAGGCTTTCCATATGTCTTGTAATCCCATCAGTACCCAGGAGCCCGGCCACAGTGGTTATGCCGGAGGTGGTGAGATCGGACAGCATTATCTCTGGTGTCCTGGATGCATAGCCTGCCTCTCCGCCTCCCCCTATTATATGCACATGCTGATCTATGAACCCAGGCAGGGCCGTCTTACCGTTCAAGTTATATTCTTCAATCTCCAGCCCTGTAATGTTTATATCTTTTTCCACCAAAGCTATCCTCTCACCTGCTATGAGTATATCTCTAATACCTAAATCTTCCGGGGCAAAAACATGGGCATTCTTTAGCAGTTTGAACATAATTATGCGCCCTTTCTATGCCAGAATTCTCCTGGTGAAATGCTAAAGATAAAGCTATAAAAGCACCTGTACCTGCAAGTTTTACAATATCGTCAGACTATGTCAACAGCAGTACCCCCCCCTTTCTAAGCTACCTATCACTATAAGCAAATTTCATGCCAAACCAAACCGCCTTAAATCCGGCAAAGTAATGGGGTGAAATCATATTTATTTCATCCCATTACTGTTGTCAGTCAAATATTTTATTCCCTTTTCAGTTATCTCTGTACCCTCTATGCCCCTCTTTATTTCTATAAGGCCCAGGTCTCTAAGTCTCTTCATTATATGTCTTAACCTGTATTCGCTTATGTAGACCCCGCTGTCCGATAGTTCTTTAAACAGGGTCCGCCTGCCCATTGGCTTTTCTCTTAGAAGGTTCAAGACACGGATAGAATCCGTATAGATATCTTCTCTGCTCAATATCCTGTCAATTTCCGTCTTCTCTGTATGAACCGGACGCATATATTGCGGCAGGTCGTCTATCTCAACAAGGTCATCCTCTTTTACTGTACAGAGATACTCTACCACGTTCTCCAGTTCCCTGACATTACCCGGCCATGGATATTCTTCAATAAGTTTCATGGCCTCTCTGCTGATCCTGAGATGCCTGCCACGTTTTATCATGAAATGTCTTATTAACGGGAAAATATCTTCAACTCTTTCCCTCAATGGGGGTATCCTGATAAGGAGAACATTCAACCTGTAATAAAGGTCCTCCCTGAACTTTCCTGCCTCTATCAGCTTTACAAGTTCCCTGTTGGTGGCTGCTATCACCCTTACATCGATGGGTATGACCTTTAAGCCTCCCACCCTCCGTATCTGTTTTTCCTGGAGTACACGCAGCAGTCTTGCCTGCAGTTCCAGCGGTGCATCTCCTATTTCATCCAGGAAAATTGTGCCGCCATGAGCTTCTTCAAAAAGGCCTATTTTCCCTCCCCTCTTAGCTCCTGTGAAGGCACCCTCCTCATACCCAAAAAGTTCACTTTCCAGAAGATTTGAAGGTATGGAGGCAAAATTAACAGCTACAAAGGGCATATTTTTCCTCTCTGACATATTGTGTATTGCCTGGGCCACAAGTTCTTTGCCTGTGCCCGACTCCCCCAGGATCAATACAGTGGAGTCACTCTTAGCTATTTTCTCCGCCAACTTTACTGTATTTGTCATACTCCTGCTCTCGGTAACTATATCACGTACCGTATACTTAGCTATATTGCCGTGTTCTGCAAGCTTCAGGCGCAGCTTCCTCTCCATTTCCCTTATCTCTGACACATCCTTTAAGGCATACAGGGTCATTTCCCCCAAACGCTTTGAGCTTATCACGACCTCCCTGCCATTAAAGTTATACACCCCTCCGTCAAGCAAACCACCTCTAATGCCCAATCTCGCCATTATTGTTTGTAGAGGCATACTCTTAAGATCTATATCTCCAATAAACCTCTTCGCCACAGGGTTTAATAACTCTATATAGCCATTATTACCTGTCACCATTATGCCTTCATCAATCGTATTTAAGACAGCCTCCAGCTGCAGCGAGTTATAGGTAGCCTCTCTTGTTATCTCCACTATATCCTTTATATATTTTACGGAAACCATATTGCTCTTTATATTTAAAAGGTTAAAGCGCTGAAGCAATTCATATATGGTGGATATGTCAAGCGTCCTTACACCTATATCTATAAAGGACCTTATACCCTCGGGTACAAGCTGCGGTTCACCAGGTGTCACCACATAGTCAAAGCCCTCGCTTATTTGACGGCCTGGCCAGTATGGTATAAAACTAAGGTAATCAAAACCCAAATTTTTTAATAGCTCTATGGTCTCCATTGTTGACGCCTCAAGGTCATTGACCAAAAGTACTCTGCTTCCAGGTGGTACGGCAAAGAGCCTGCTTAGCTCCTTGTAGTTTATCGATCTCCTTGCCACAATAATGGGGGTACCTTCCTCTATATGACCTATAACAGCATTATAAACAGCATCGCTACTTATAAGTATAAGGTCGTCACACAATGAATCAGGTATGCCCCCCTCTACTGATAAGCCCTTTATCTCGATGGAATCTCCAATAAAATCCCTTAGCTGCCTTATCAGTATTTTCAATGTGTTTTCCCCCTGGCTTAACACAGTAACCCCCATAAAAACCTCCTTGTTTAGAAAGGCTACCATTATGGTAGCCTACATATTCTCAGGATACTTCTTTATATCAGCACTGGTCTTCCAATCCTCAATCAACTGGCTGAACTTTTCATCCCTTTTATTGGAAAGCACAAGGTCTTTAATCTCAGCCTTTACCTCGTCAAATGGCTTTACCGGATATACCTTTTTATCAGAAACCTTTATAATATGATAACCATCGTTTGCCTTTATGAGGCTGGATATCTCGCCAGGCTGCAAAGCAAAAGCAGCTATGCTTATCTCTGTGGGCTGTTCGTAATAGGTAAACTCCCCAAGGCTTCCTCCATTATCCTTTGTAGCCTCGTCTTCCGAATACTGTTTGGCCAGAGCGGCAAAGTCCTCCCCAGCTTTTGCCTTTTTAAGCACCTCTTCCGCTTTTGCCTTATCTGTTATGAGTATATGGGCAGCAGTCACCGTGTCGGGCTGGGTCTTGTAATCCGCCTGGTGCTGGTTGAAATACTGTCTTACCTCTTCATCGGTCACCTTGACGTCTGCTGTGGTCTTTTCCCACAGCTTGTACTGAAGGAGCTGTACCCGCATCAGGCTCGTATAAAACTCTTCAGATACCTTCTGGCTGTCCAGGTATTCCTTGAACTTTTCATCACCACCAAAGGCACTTTTAACTGAATCGATGTGGGACTTCAGCTCATCCTGAAATTCCTTGGAATTGACATCTATATTATTCTTCTTGGCTTGCTGGTTTAATATTGTCTCATATATCATCTCATCTAAGACATTCTCTTTTAATATATCTATCATCTTCTTGCCCTGAGACTCTGTCTCCCAATATTTCTCATCCACATTGGGTTGTGCCTCATAGGACTTCTTATAGTTATTAAGTGTCTCATCAAAGGCAGACTTCTTTATATCCTCTCCATTTACTGTTGCAACAACCTTGTCCTGCGGCTTGCTGGAGCATGCAGCCAACCCCATAACCAAGACAAACACAAGACCTAATAAAAGTATCTTTTTTTTCAATCCCACCACTCCCCATTAGTAATGACTCTATTATACACCATCACACTGCAACCTTCAAATCCTCTATTTCTTTTAATACCTTTAAGAAATCCTCCAGTCTGCTCAAAACCTCATCTTCACGCCTGCTTTTTAATTTCAAGGTAAAATATGGGGGTTCCGTAGCTGAATAAAGAACGTCCATGCATTTCGCCATCACCTTGCTTATATACTCAATATCTGACCCTTTTTCCTCCGAAATCCTCACTATGATGCTGTCGCCTTTCTGTTCTATGGATGGTATCTTAAGTAGCCTGGCAATAGACTTCATATATGCAATTTTTATGAGGTTTAAAACGGGTCCAGGTATATCCCCAAACCTGTCTATAAGCTCCTCCTGTATATCTATCACATCCTCTGGGGACTCTATAGATGCCATCTTTTTATACATCTCTATACGGAGTGCCTCCTCTCCTATATATTCATCGTCTATATAGGCATTTACATCAAGATCTATAGTAGTATCCACCTCTCTGCCTACCTTTTCTCCCTTGAGTTTCCTTATGGCCTCTTCCATCATCTTAAAGTACAGGTCATAACCAACAGCCATCATATGCCCATGCTGCTCAGGCCCCAACAGGTTTCCCGCACCCCTTATCTCTAAGTCCCTCATGGCCAATTTAAATCCTGATCCAAACTCTGTAAACTCTCTTATGGCCTTGAGCCTTTTCTCAGCCTCTTCTGAAAGCACCTTATCCTTATCATAAGTAAAATAGGCATAGGCCAACCTGTTGGAACGGCCTACCCTGCCTCTCAACTGGTAGAGTTGGGCCAGGCCCATCCTGTCTGCATCCTTTATGATAATTGTATTTACATTCTGTATGTCAAGTCCCGTCTCAATAATAGTGGTACAGACCAGAACGTCGTACTCCCTGTTATAAAAGGCCTTCATCACTTTCTCCAGTTCCCTCTCAGACATCTTTCCATGGGCCACACATACCCTGGCCTCCGGCACGAGGTTTCTGAGCCGCTCTGCCATTTTGGCTATGTCATAAACCCTGTTGTATAGAAAGTATACCTGTCCTCCCCTCCCAATCTCCTTTAATATGGCATCTCTGACCACCTCATCATTATACTCCAGCACGTACGTCTGCACGGGATACCGTTCCTCTGGAGGGGTCTCAATTATACTCATATCCCTAAGGCCAATCAAAGACATGTGCATCGTCCTCGGTATGGGCGTGGCAGACAGGGTAAGCACATCCACATTTTTGGCTATCTTCTTAAGAAGCTCCTTATGTTTTACCCCAAACCTCTGCTCTTCATCTATAATGAGAAGCCCCAGGTCTTTAAACCTTATATCCTTCTGTAAAAGCCTGTGGGTACCTATGACGATGTCCACATCTCCAGTCCTTAACCTTTCCAATGTCTCTTTCTGCTGTTCTGGCGTCCGGAATCTGCTGAGCATATCGATAGAGACAGGAAAGTCTTTAAACCTCTCCACAAAGTTGTTGTACTGCTGTTCAGCTAAGATGGTGGTAGGACACAGGTACGCCACCTGTTTTCCATCCATCACCGCCTTGAAGGCCGCCCTTATCGCCACCTCTGTCTTTCCGTAGCCCACATCACCACAGAGGAGCCTATCCATGGGACGTGGCTTTTCCATGTCAGCCTTTACCTCTTCTATTGAGCGCAGTTGGTCAGGCGTCTCCTCATAGGGAAACCTCTCTTCAAACTCCTTCTGCCACGGTGTATCTTTGGAAAAGGCATAACCTTCTATAGTCTGGCGCACTGCATACAGCTCGACAAGTTCCTTTGCCATCTCCTCAATGCCTTTTTTGGCCCTGTCCCGCGTCTTCTGCCATTCTCCGCCACTCAGTCTGTTTACCTTGGGAGCCCTGCCCTCCTCACCCACATATTTCTGCACCAGGTCCATCTGTTCAACAGGTACATACAGTTTATCCGACCCCGCATACTCCAGGTTCAGATAGTCCCTCGTCACACCGTCCACCTTCATTGTAACTATCCCAAGGAACCTGCCTATACCATGATTTTCATGCACCACATAGTCCCCCGGCTTTAAATCTGAAAGTTCCAGTTTCCTGCTCTGCTGCCTCCTTGAGGGCAAGACCCTCTGCCTGGCCACCCCAAAAAGCTCTACGTCTGATACCAGAGCAAAGCCTGCCCCAGGTATCTCAAACCCCTCTGAAACACTTCCGGGCACAATGTTTATCTCATTTGCCACTATGCCATCCATATCTTCAGCATAATAGGAAAAGATGCCAAATTCATTAAGGCTCTTTGTAAGTGCGTGTCCCCTGTCGCTATTACCCGAGAGCAATACTACCGTATATGCCTTTTTCCTCCACCCCATAACCTCATCCCTGATAAGTTCAGGCCTGCCGTGAAATGGGTGCATACCCTTTACAATAAAGTCTACATTAACCTCTGGTTTTATTACAGAACTTCTGCGGAAAACTGATGATGTTATAAGTATCCTCTTTTCTGCAGAAGATAGGATTCCATTCATCGTCATCATCAGGTTGGCCTGGCCTGGGAGTACCTCACCCTTTCCCAAAAGCTCGGTCAATGTCTCGCCAAAACCTCTATGCTCCAGCTCCGCCTTTTCAGACAGTCTGGAGGGTTCTATAAGGATTACAATGGCATCATCGGACAAATAATCCACAAGGCTATAAAATTCACTGTAAAAGTAAGGCATGTACTGCTCCATACCCTCAAAATAGGTGCCCAGGTTGAAGTTTATAAGCCTCTCCTCTATCTTCTTCCTAAGCCTATCCTGTACATTGGGAAGCTTCAGTCTTCCCATCTGTGAGGAAAGGTCATATGACATCTCTTTATAAGCCCTCTTAAAATCCTCAGGCCCGGCTATTATCTCCCTAGCCGGTGTTAAGTACACCTCTCTCATCTCATCAGTAGACCTCTGGGTAAGAGGGTCAAAGTACCTTATGGAGTCCACCTCAACATCGAAAAACTCTATCCTCACTGCCTCTTTAGTATCCATCGGAAAAATGTCTATTATGTCACCCCTTACAGCAAACTGCCCTCTCCCTTCCACCAGAGACTCCCTCTCATACCCGAGGTATACAAGCCGATCAATCAGCTCATACATATCCATGGAATCGCCAACAGAAATATGCATTACAGACTTCAAAAACACTTCCGGAGGCATTATCCTTTGCAGCAGTGACTCAATAGATGTACACAGCACCACATCTTCCCCTTTTACGATGTGGCTTAAAGTCTCCAGCCTCTTTGCTGTTATGTCCATACTGCTGGCCACCACGGAGTAAAAAATAAGATCTCTTTTTGGAAACATGTATACCGTGTTTTTTAAATAAAAAAGGAGATCCTCATAGATTTTTCTCATTTCGTTCTCATTCTCAGTTACTACAAGGACCTGCCTTTTGTATTCATTATTTAAAGCAGCTATCAATGGCACGGTCTGTGCAGGGGTAAGGCCTGAAACAGCTATAGGGCTTTCCCCTGATTTGATGGCATCCCTTAACCTCTCGTAGGAAGACAACCGCAAAAATGGATTAAATGCCAAATTACCACCCCGCTAATCTGGATTGTATCGGTTCATGGCCGTATCAATACCCTCTTTTATTATACACTCTATGGCATCTGCCGCTTTTTTTATGCTCACCCTCATCACTGCCAATTCTTCTTCAGTAAACCTGCCCAGCACATGGGATACCAAATCCGTCTCTGGAGAACCAATTCCAACTCTTACCCGTTGAAATTCCTCACTTTTTATATTATATATTATGGACTTCATTCCATTATGTCCCCCATCACTGCCCTTCCTTCTTATGCGCACCTTGCCCAACGGCAGGTTTATATCATCGTAGACCACAATAAGGTCCTGAGGAGTAAGCTTATAAAAGTTCAATATATCAAGTACACAGTGTCCTGAACTGTTTACATATGTCACAGGCTTTACCAGCAAAACCTTTTCACTGCCTATAACGGCTTCGCCGATAAGTCCCTTAAACTTTTCCCTAAAACCAGCATTATATCTATTGACCAGTTCATCTACAACCATAAAGCCTGTATTATGCCTTGTCATTGCATACTCTCTGCCGGGGTTTCCTATCCCTACAACGACTCTCATCAATCCACCTCCGTATATATAATTATACACCAGAAGTCAAGATATTTAATCACAGTTTATCTCTCCATTTTAACAAGATGCAGTCACACATAACCATAACAAAAAAAGTTTTTATTTATCCTGATATCAATAGTTGAATTCTCCTTCATGACTTCCTTTACCTGTACGGTAATTCAAAGGGAGGTGTCACCAAACATAATCTGGATAGGTGTCTTTACAGCTTGGGAGTGGCAGCTCTTATCTATGATAATGGTCAAAGATGGAGACGTAAAAATAACTGATAGCGCAAATAAAGATTTTTGCGTTGTCATCCCTATGTACTATGCATACATAATTTTTCAGATAAGTCAAGTTGCTTGATTACAAAAAAAAAGAGAACAGGTTACCTGCCCTCTATTTTTGGCATGTTATGCCAGCATACCCGCACTGCGGATTATTATAATAACATCTGCCAGCAAATTACTTAAAGGCAACAAATTGAGAAAAAATCCTGCGCCGACAAGAAGTGTTAGGACAATCAAACCCGTAATACCTTTTTTCCCCATATTATCACCTTCCCTTCTTGAACTCATAATATATCACAAGTGTATATTTGTCAATGCTTTTTTATAAAATTTTGATTAATAATAATAATTTGAATGTGACTCAGCCCTATGACTTGAAAACTTGAATCGCGCTCATCTTTTTTTATATTCATATTTATTGTATAATTTATCCAAAGGGGGGATTGACTATAAATAAGAAAATTTTGGGTGAAAGGGTCAAGCGTATCCGTGAAGAGAATGGGCTCACGCAGAAGGATATAAGCGAGGGTCTTTCTTCGGGATACATAAGCAAGCTGGAAAAAGGAGAGGTTAATCCGTCTATAGAAAAGCTTGAGATAATTGCTCAACGTCTCAACATCACTCTGAGTCAGCTTTTTAATTTTGAGACAGGACCCTCTCATTGTGAAGGCAACAACCTTCTTGACCTATTTGTAAGCACTCTGATAAGTTATATCTCATCAGACTACAACCTGGCTGAAAAGTATATAGAGAGCCTAATTGAGGAGGCAACATCATATGCACAGTCGTATACCACTGATTTTATCTACCTGTTGGCCGGCGTTATTTTATTTAATCTAAAAAAGTACGATAAGGCCATTGAAAGGTTGAATCATGTAGTAGGCAGTAATGACAGCATGGTGCAGAAGATAAAGATATTTTATCTCGCCAAGTCATACTGGTATGCCGGCAATTTAGGAAAAGCCTCTTTGCTTTTTAAAAAATTAATCAATGACCCCTATTCATTTGAAAATGAGTTTTTTATGATAACTCCAAACGCCTTATTTGATTTTGCATCTTCCCTGCTCGCTGTGAAAAATTACTATGCAGCTAAATTTTACGCGCTTAAATATGTAGAAATTTGCAATCAAATTAATTACTCATATAGGAAAATAGATGCCTTTGATCTTATAGGCCTTGCAGACATGTATACGGGAAGCCATCTAGAGGCTATCAATTATTTCCATAAATTCCTGAGAGGATGTCTCATTTTTGAGGATAGGGGAGGCCTGGCCCTGGTCTACAACCACCTTGCCGAGACCTATTATCTGATGGGCGATATGGATAGGGCATTGAAATATTACAGGCGCAGTTATGAGTTCTATAAAAAATTGAACAATAATACCTTTATGGCTTACAACCTGAACAGCATAGCCAGGATATATCTGAAACTCAATCGTCCAAACGAGGCATTGGGTTATGCAAAGACTGCACTGGAGGTATTAAACCATCAAGACTGTCAGGAAGAAGAAAAGATAAAGATGCTGATAAGAGAGATAGAAACGGCAGACAAGAGAAGTCGCTGAGTCATAATTGTTAATATATAATCAATTATAGAAACTGTAGCTGTATTCTGGTATAATTAAAAAAGAGGCAGAGTAGGCATCACGCGTCAAGTGTCAGGAGATGGGATGTTGCTCCTGAACGAAAGGTTTCGCCCTGCGGTGTTGATGCCGCATTCCGCTGCCACATTAAGAGACTCCTTTCTCTTTAGTGTGGCAACGAAAATTGCCTACAGCTAAAGAGAAAGGAGGTGTCAGAATGAACCGAAGTGCTCTCTCGGCAAAGGGCATTACCTATGCCGGGTTATTTATAGCCTTGAGCATTGTCCTTACAAGGACCATGAGCTTTATGATAACTGTAGCTGGTATACAGGGAGTGAGGATAGGTTTCGGCGGAATACCTATAATTCTATCCGGCATTGTCCTGGGGCCTGGCCTTGGTGCCCTTGTAGGAGCCGCATCAGATGTCATAGGGTATATGCTCTTTCCAAACGGGCCATTCTTTCCCGGTTTCACATTAACAGCAGCTTTATCAGGTGCATTGCCTGCGATATTCCTGGGACTTATCGACAGAAATAAGAGCTATCAATTTACAAAAATCATCATTGCCGTAGCAATCTCAGACATAATAACATCGCTCTTTTTGGATACCACCTGGCTTGTCATCATGTATCACAGAGCCATATCGGTGCTCCTCCCTGCAAGGATAACAGCCAGGATGATCATGATACCGGTAAATTCCTATCTTATATACTCGCTGGTAAGATATATACCAGGTCTTAAAACAAGATAGGCAAAATTATATAAGGGCAAGTAGCCTCCCCTTTTTCATGACTTTTATCCGATGTTTAGCAGATTATAAATCATATCCAAACGCAAAGCAACCCCACTTTTTATGTGTATAAAAAGTGGGGTTTGTCATCGATCTGAGCACTGCCTTAAAGAGATGCTTCTAAAATTAACTTCCTATTGAGGATGCCAGTTTAACCTTCATGTTCATGCTTTTACCATTTCTTACCACGGTTACTGTTATGGTATCGCCAACCTTATGCTGGTATATAATTTGCTGAAGTTCATCCAGGGTCGTCACATTCTTACCATCTACAGCCGTTATCACATCACCCGGCATTATACCAGCAGTCTCAGCAGGCCCACCGGGCTGTACCTGCGCTACATATAGCCCCACAGGCAGGTTGTATATTTTGGCATCGTCAGAGCTTATCTCCTGCACTGCCACACCCATTAATGGCCTCTCTACGTATCCATTTTTGATAAGCTGGTTTATTATTGGTTTAGCGTCGTTTATGGGTATTGCAAACCCCATACCCTCTACCGGATTGCCTGAGGGCGTACCAAATCCAAAGATATCAAAAGGATTACTGCTCCCACCAGTCGATACCAGTTTTACACTTGTTATACCTATAACCTCACCCTTGCTGTTTACTAAAGGGCCGCCGCTGTTACCTGGGTTTATAGCAGCATCTGTCTGTATAAGCTTGAGCTTGGTATCGCCCACATTCAAAACCCTGTTTATGCCGCTTATTATCCCTGCCGTCACTGTACCTGCATACTGTTCACCCAGAGGATTACCTATGGCTATGGCCAATTGACCTACTTTAATTTTATCTGAATCACCAAATGTAGCTACAGGAAGGTTTGTCTCATCTATTTTCAAAACCGCAAGATCCGTCTTGGAGTCAGTACCTATCAACTTCGCCACAACCTTCTTGCCATTGGTAAGGCCCACCTCAATCCTCTTAGCCCCTTCTACAACATGGTTGTTTGTGACTATATAGCCATTCTTATCAAATATGACACCAGTGCCACTTCCTTGTTCTACATATTTTATTTGAAAATTGCTGTTCACCAATGCCATATTGCTTACACTGACCACGGCCGGACTTACCTTCTCAGCCACACTGGATATAAGGTCAGAAACAGAGTCTTCCGGTATAGTGACATCGGTGGCAGCCACAGCAGAGTCATAATTCCTGGGCACTGCATAGGTAACTATAAGGCCGCCCAGCATTGCGGACACTATGGCAACTACTATGATGACTGTCCAGGGAAACCTGTCTTTTCTCTTCACCTCATTATCTACAACCTTGAATATATCATCATTATTGTCCATAATATCACCTCCAGAGTTTTTAAAAGGAGGGGGGCAAAGCCCCCAGGGGGATAGCATAGTGTTGACCTACGCTTCAATTATTATTGTAACAGTTAATTTTTAAGAAGTTGTTAACAAAGTGTTAAATAAATGTAACAAAAAGGAGGTGGCAAACCCTACCCCATTGATAAAACTGTTTTATCGTCAAGATTGAACTGCTTTAAGAGGTACCCATACATGATTGGCATATGTGACTTTATCAATTTGTTTCATTAAACAAGTAGAATGCAAAATGGTTTTTGTTTACAAAGTTAACTGTGATATAATAAATTAAAACACTTAATAAAGGAGAGAGGTTGTTATGCAATACAGACAGCTTGGCAAACTAAATGTAGCACTATCTGCTTTGGGATTTGGTTTAATGAGGCTTCCTGTAATTGATAATGATAACAGCAAAATAGATGAGGCTGAAGCGATAAGGATGATAAGGTATGCCATTGATAATGGTGTGAATTATATTGATACAGCATGGCCGTATCATGGAGGCAACAGTGAAATAGTGGCAGGTAAAGCTTTAAAAGATGGCTATAGAGAAAAGACTTTTCTTGCGACAAAACTTCCTACCTGGTTAATAAATGCGGAAGAAGACTTGGACAAATATTTAAATGAGCAGCTTAAAAAGCTTCAGACAGACCATATTGATTTTTATCTCTTACATTCTTTAGATAAAAGCAGATGGGAGAACATGAAAAGAGTTGATGCCTTAAGCTGGGCAGAGAAGAAAAAGCAAGAGGGAAAAATAAGATACATAGGATTTTCTTTTCACGATAAGTATCTCGTATTCAAAGAAATTATAGACTATTATGACAAATGGGATTTCTGTCAAATACAATATAACTATATGGACATAGATATACAGGCAGGAGAAAAGGGACTAAGATATGCTGCCTCAAAAGGTTTAGGGGTTGTCATAATGGAGCCTATAAGGGGAGGTAGACTTGCTAATCCTCCAAAAGCTGTGATGGATATATGGAATTCCGCAAAAGTAAAACGCACTCCTGCAGAATGGGCGCTTCAATGGCTGTGGAATCAGCCAGAAGTTTCTGTTGTATTAAGTGGTATGAGCACCTTTGAACAGCTAAAAGAAAATATAGAAAATGCAAAAAGGTCAGGAGTAAATACCCTTACAGAAGAGGAACTTGAGATTGTAAATAGAGTTAGAGACAAATACAAAGAGCTTTCCCCAATTGCTTGCACAGGGTGTAACTACTGTATGCCCTGTCCAAATGGAGTAAATATACCGAGAAACTTTGAACTTTACAATGAGGCTCATATGCATAACACTTATGAAGCCAACCGCAAGAATTATGAAAACTTAAATGATGCAAAAGCAAGTTTCTGTATTGAATGTGGTACCTGTGAGAGCGCATGTCCACAGCATCTTACAATAATTGATTATCTTAAAGAAGTTGCAGATTATTTTGAGATGGCATAATGAAAAAATGAGAAGGAGTTTTACATTTTGCTCCTTCTCATTTCAGATTGTAACGTCAAGTTAAACTTTAAAACATATCTAAGGGGTTGTATCCTGATGTCTTAAAGTAGCAATTATGCTGCTTTAAGTGTAAAGACAAATTCTGTACCTTCACCCACCTTGCTCCTCACTTCTATAGTCTCGCCGTGCTGGTCTATTATAGACTTAACTATGGACAGGCCCAGTCCACTTGATGTGTCAGTACGGGCCTTGTCCCCCTTATAAAACCTTTCAAATATATAGGGAAGGTCTTCTTCCTTTATGCCAACCCCATTATCCTTAACCGATACATAGGCCTTGCCGTCTCTCTTAAATGTCTTTATCCATACAGTGCCGCCTTCCTTAGAATATTTTATGGCATTATCCATAAGGTTATATACAACCTGCTCAATCCTGTTCCTATCTGCACATACCTTTAGGCTATCATTTTCAAATTCAGGAACAAAATCTACATTCTTTTCATTGAGCCTATACTCTAATTTAATCACTGTAATTCTCACAACCTCATTTATATCAAACTCCGATAGATTTAAAGGTATCTGCCCTGACTGTATCTGGGTAAGGTCAAGGAGGTCATTTATCAATGTCGTCAGCCTCTTAGACTCCTGAAGCACAATATTTAAATACTTTTCCCTGTCTTTTTCCTCTATAGTGCCATCGAGTATACCTGTTATATAACCCCTTATTGATGTCAGTGGAGACCGCAGTTCATGAGAGACGTTTGCCACAAAGCTCCTCCTCATCTCCTCCAGGTTCCTCAAATCTCTGGCCATAAGGTTAAACGCATGTGCCAGCTCCCCTATTTCATCATCCCTATTTTCATTAAGCTCCACATCAAAGTCACCTGAGGATATTCTCGATACAGCCTTGCTCATCTCCACTAACGGTACTGACATCCTGCTTGAGGCATAATATATTGGTAAACCAGCAATAAATACAGAAATGATTGCAGAAATTATAGCCAAGTGAAAAGCACCCATCATAGTACGATTTATCTCATATATTGGGGCATGCATAAATATGGCCCCCGTTATCTTTTCCTCCGTAGTTATAGGTATGCCCACTGTAAGCATAGGAGTTGGAAACCTGCCGCCAAAATACCCCTTTTTAACAACGGTCTGACCCTTCAGCACATTTTTTATTTCATCCTCTGTAAGCCTTATGCCTCCAAACCTTTCTCCAATAGGCCCCGTTTCTGTGAAGATTACCCCTCTGGAGTCAACAACCCATATCCTGGCATTTGTTGAACGGTCTATGGTTTGAAGCTCATAGGTAAGGGTTTCACTGTCTATTATATGCTTGCTGTAATCATTTAAAATTATGTTTATTTCCCTTGCCCTGTCCAGGAGCATGGTCTCAGTCTGATTATAGAAATAATTCTGTAAAAGTTGATAAAACATGGCTGCCAATATGGTTATAGTAAGGAGGAGTATAACCATATAGGTACTTAGTAACTGATAAAACAGCCTGCCTCTCCTCATGGCTTCACCTCAAACTTGTACCCCACACCCCATACAGTCTTCAGGGCATATACTTTCGTATCCGGTATCTTTTCTCTAAGCCTTTTCACATGAACATCCACCGTTCTGGAATCCCCATAAAACCCATAGCCCCAAACAGTATCCAGAAGCTGCTCTCTTGTAAATACCTGATTGGGGTGTGTCGCAAGGAAATATAACAGTTCCAGTTCTTTTGGAGCAACCTTAACCTCTTCACCATCCACCAACAATCTGTACTGGGTTTTGTTCACCATAATACCAGGGTATGACACCACCTCTTCACTGTCCTTGGGCTCATATCTCCTGAGGACCGCCTTCACCCTGGCCACCAGTTCCTTGGGTTCAAAAGGCTTCACTATGTAGTCATCAGCACCACTCTCAAGACCTGTAATCTTATCAAACGTCTCTCCTTTAGCGGTCAGCATGATTATGGGGACATCGGATATACTCCTCACCTCCCTGCAGAAGGACATGCCGTCAAGACCTGGCAGCATCAGGTCCAGTACGATTAAGTCAGGTGCGGCAGCTTTAAAATCCCTTAATGCCTCAGCGCCATCCACCTCCTTAATTATCTCGAATCCCTCCTTCTCCAGGTATATGGAGACCAATTCCAATATATTCTTATCGTCGTCTACCACCATAATCCTCATAATATTTCCCCCTGCTATCAATCTTTTCCCTGATTTAAATATTATAATTATACCACCGTTCTATGCAAAATTGTATTCCTTGTGATAATCCTATAAAGTACGTCAGGAATATCCTTGCCATATATATTTTGATAAAGAAATGTCTATTCAAAAAGGCGGCATTTTGCCGCCTTATATACTTTAGTCAAATAATGTGCTTACTGACATGTGCTCATATATCCTTCTTATGGCCTCTGAAAACAGCGGAGCCACGCTGACAACCTCTATCTTGGGTATAAGCTTGTCCTCCGTAAGAGGTATGGTGTCTGTAATTAGTATTTCCTTTATAGGTGATTCATCCAATTTTTTTATAGCCGGGCCAGACAATACCGCATGAGTACAACATGCATATACCTCTTTTGCCCCTTCATCTATAAGGGCCTGTGCTCCAAGAGTTATTGTGCCCCCGGTGTCTATAAGGTCATCTACCAGTATGGCTATCTTCCCCTTGACATCACCTATTATATTCATAACCTCGGCCACATTGGCCCTGGGACGACGTTTGTCTATTATAGCCAGGGGTGCGTTGAGCTTTTCTGCAAAGTTTCTGGCCCTGCCCACGCTTCCATGGTCCGGGGATACCACCACAATATCCTTGGAACAGAAACCCTTATCTATGTAGTACTGTGCCAGGGTTGGTATCCCGGTAAGATGGTCTACCGGTATGTCAAAATAGCCCTGTATCTGTCCGGCATGCAGATCCATGGTCAACGCCCTGTCTATACCGGACACTGTAAGAAGATTGGCAACCAGTTTTGCCGTTATTGGATCTCTCGCCCTCGCTTTTCTGTCCTGCCTCGCATAGCCGTAATAGGGTATAACTGCTGTTATGCTTCCTGCTGAAGCCCTCTTGAATGCATCCACCATTATAAGAAGCTCCATGAGGTTATTGTTGACCGGATCACAGGTGGACTGTATTACAAAGACATCGGCCCCTCTGACACTCTCATCTATCTTTACACTTATCTCACCATCACTGAATGTGGATACCTCCGCAGCGCCTAATGGAAGCCCCAGCAGTTTTGCCACGTCTTCGGCAAATTTTCTGTTAGAGTTTCCAGCAAATATCTTGATTACTCCATCCCCGCGCAAGATTAAACCCCCTATTCCTTAAATTTTTTGATGACCCATCCCTCAATATTGGTCTGCCTGCATCTTGCTATACCAAGGGCCTTTTGTGGCACCTTCTCCGTAATTGTGGAACCTGCAGCAACGAAAGCGCCTTCTTCTATCTCTACGGGTGCAATAAGGTTTACATTGCAACCTATAAAGGCTCTATCAGCAACCCTTGTCCTGTGTTTTACCCTCCCATCATAATTAACTGTGATTGCCCCACAGCTAAAGTTCACGCCAGAGCCAATATCAGCATCACCCACATAGGCCAGGTGCGGGACCTTGGTACCATCTCCTATATTGGAGTTCTTTACCTCCACAAAGTCTCCTATCTTTACCCTGTCCCCTATATTGGAATTTGGCCTCAGATAAGCAAATGGCCCAACATTTGTATTATCGCCTATGGTACTTTCTATTACAACTGAATAACTTATGTTTGTCCCTTTACCTATTCTGCTGGAGATGATCCTGGTATATGGCCCTATAACGCAGTCCTCGCCTATGATAGATGATCCCTCTATTACAGTCCCTGGGTATATGACCACATCCTTTCCTATTTTAGCCATCCCGGAGATATAGGTATGATCAGGGTCCATAATGGTGACCCCGTCCCTCATCAATTTTTTTAATATGGCATCGTTCATGCGTTTTTCCATCTCTGCAAGCTGTACCCTGTCATTTATACCGGAAAGCTCGTCTGCGTTGCCCATAAGGGCTCCTATCCTGCCGTTTTCATTTTTAATGATGGCAATGGTATCTGTAAGATAATATTCCCCCTGGTCGTTGTGGTTATTAATCTTTTCTAAAGCGTTTTTAAGATATTTGAGTTCAAAACAATAGACAGCTGAATTTATCTCCTTTATCTTCCTTATATCCTCAGAAGCATCCCTGTCCTCCACAATAGAAAGCACATTCCCATCATTGTCCCTCACAATACGTCCATACCCCGATGGGTCCTCCATTATGCAGGAGAGGATCGTAGCCGCATAGTGTCCCTCTCTATGATACTCAAGCAGTGAGGCCAGCGTTTCTTTTTTTATAAGGGGGACATCCCCCGGCAGTACCATGATTGTACCCTCATCAGGAAATAAATCCATGGAAACCTTTGCAGCATGCCCTGAACCAAGCTGTTCTTCCTGTATGCAAAACCTTACCCTTTCACCTAAATATTCCATAATCTCCTGACGCTTAGAGCCTACCACCACAACAACATTTTTTGTAATACCCGTAACAGCCTCAACACAATAATCTATAATAGGTTTTCCATTTAGAACATGCATCACTTTTGCATGTTTTGACTTCATCCTCTTACCCTGACCTGCTGCCAGGATAAGGGCATATACATCTCTCATAAAAATCTCCCTTCATCTATGTATACAGTAGACCCAAAAATATTATAATATATATAGTGTAAATCTGCAAAGTCTAATTGATAAAATTAAAACAGCGAGGACTTCTGTCCCCGCTCCTAAATAATAATAGCTATTCGACTTCTTGAACCTCTTGAGAAGCCACTTTTTCAAACTCGCTAAGAATAGCATCCTGTATCTTAGCTCTGGTCTCTGAATTTATTGGGTGAGCTATATCTTTATACTCTCCCTCGGGTGTCTTTCTGCTGGGCATGGCAATAAAGAGGCCGTTATTACCTTCGATTACCTTTATATCATGTACAACAAATTCATTGTCAAAGGTAACGGATACTACTGCCCTCATTCTTCCCTCGTTGGTAACCTTCCTCACCCTTACGTCAGTGACTTTCATGAGTTCACCACCTTCCGTCAGTTATCTTATCGTAATATATATGTTTCATAGTTATATATTCGATATAAATACTATAAATCCTTCAAGAAGCTAAAAATTTTCTGAATTATAATCTCTCCCAGTTGCCACATTTAAGCTCTACAGTACCTTTTTCCTCATCTATGTCAACCAGTTCAATGAGAGAGACATAGTCATCCACCAGTTTTGTCTTCGGCTCTCTTGTCGCAATAACCACGCCTATGCCAAGAACCTCCGCATTGAATTCCTTCATGAGATTCATCATGCCTCTGGCTGTACCGCCGCCTTTCATAAAGTCATCTATGATTACCACTTTGGAGTTGGGCTCCATGGACCTTTTAGATAGGGACATGGTACGTATATTTTTCGTCGACCCGGAAATATAATTTATGCTGACAGAGGACCCCTCCGTAACCCTGTTATCATGTTTGCATATGACAAGAGGCACACCAAGGGCTCTTGCAGTCATAAACGCAGGTGGTATCCCCTTTGTCTCCACTGTCACTATATAGTCTGGCTTTTTGCTGGCAAAGCATGAAGCAAGCACCTCACCTATCTCAGAGCATATAGAGGGGGTATACAAGATATCTGCTGTATATAGAAAACCCCCAGGTATTATTCTTTCCACTTTTGACAAATTTATACATAATCCATCAATGAATTCTCTGTATTTGCTTTTATCTTTTCGAGGGATATACCGTATGCCACCCGCCGCCCCGGTGACGGTCTCCAGTTCCCCTAAACCCAAGTTTTTAAATACATTATCTATTGTATCTAAATCTTCGCTTATTGAAGATTTGGCCGCATTAAGCATTTCCATAAAATATGAAAGGTTAAATAACCTGTTTGGGCTATCTGTCAGCATCCTGACAATAGCTGCTACTCTCTCACTTTTTTTATATTCGCTCATTTTCACCCTCCAATCAATGTAGACTATCATATTTTCCTGCATTATAATATAATAATCTTGTAGTATTTCCTTATTCAAGAATAGCTGTTAGAATAAATGGCAAAGATTATGATAGAAGTCATATAAATCTTCTGGGAGTGATAATATGGAACTAAGCCAATTTAAGAATATACATTTTGTGGGTATAGGTGGCATCAGCATGAGCGGCCTGGCCATACTTTTAAAGTCAAAAGGCCACAAGGTATCAGGTTCTGACCTGAAGGCCTCAAACCTTACTGAAAAACTGATTGGCCATGGCATTACCGTACATATAGGTCATCAGCCAGAAAATATAGCAGGTAGCGACCTGATAGTGTACACTGCAGCTGTAAAGCAGGATAACCCGGAACTTGTCAGAGCAAAAGAGCTTGGGATACCAATTATAGACCGGGCCACCTTGCTTGGTGAGATAATGCTCAATTACCCCAGGTCGATAGCTGTAGCCGGAAGCCATGGAAAGACGACCACCACATCCCTCATATCTGTGGTCCTTACAAGAGCAGGATTGGACCCTACCGTCTTGGTGGGGGGAGAAGTTGATATTCTTGGCGGAAATGTCCGTGTTGGAAACAGCCCCTACATGGTGGCCGAATCTTGCGAGTATCAGGATAGCTTTTTAAAATTCCACCCTTATATAGGCGTAGTGCTAAATATAGAGTGGGACCATGTGGACTACTTCAAGCATATTGAATCCATAATCCACTCATTTATCGAGTTTGCCAAACTCCTGCCACCCGATGGGTATCTTGTGGTATGTGGTGACAATGCAGCCTCTACCCTATTATCTTATGTCAATTGTAATACATTGACCTTTGGATTGCAATCAAAAAACGATTGGAAGGCGGATAATATCTCCTTTGATGAAAGCGGATGTTCATCTTTTGATGTGATCTATAAAGACGAAAGAATAGGGCATATGAAACTTAGCATTCCGGGCGAACATAACATATACAATGCACTGGCAGCAACTGCGGTGTGTTTTGCTGTTGGAGTCCCCATAGAGGTCATTGAAGCAAACATTGATGAGTTTACAGGGACCCATAGGAGGTTCGAGGTAAAGGGCAGGGTGGATGGTGCCACTGTAATAGATGACTACGGGCACCATCCCTCAGAGATAAAGGCAACACTAAAGACAGCAAAAAATTATCCTCACAACCGGATATGGTGCATATTCCAGCCACATACGTATACCAGGACGTATGCCCTGTTAAATGAATTTGCTGAGTCTTTTTACGATGCTGATTATGTCATAGTCACAGACATATATGCTGCCAGAGAAAAGGATAACGGCCTTGTAAAACCTCAAGACCTGGTAGAAAAGTTGGCTGCTAACGGGGTTGATGCTTTATATATGAAGAAATTCGAGGATATAGCCTCTTATCTTCTGGATAATATAAAAGAGGGTGACCTGGTAATCACTCAAGGCGCCGGTGATATTACAAAATTGGGTGATATGCTGTTAAACAAAAAAGGAGCATCTTACAACATACACAATAGCAGCAAGAGCTATGGGCCAGTAGTCTGATAACTCCTCCGCAGTTCCATCAATCTGTACATCTGCCCTCATAATGTTTGCAGTGCGCTTATTGAAACCCCTGAGGAGAAACAGAAACAGTATTATAAATGGGATGACGATAACCACCCATGCCAGCAGCACTTCTGGCGTCACTACGGCCTGGCCGGCTTCCACAGGAGGTAACTCTCCCCCGAGCATCGTTGTCACAAGGTAGAGGATGATGAGGGCCAGGCCATTATTGGTAAAGTGGGCTATCATTCCGGCAAAGATCGAGTCAGTCCTGTATACCATGTATGCCAGGATAATCCCCAAAAACCATATGCTAAAAAAATTGGTGGGGTTAAGATGCAATATGGCAAACAAGAAGCCGGACATTATTATGGCAAAAGTCTCTCCCTTTCTTTCATAGACCCTGAATATGACACCTCTCATGAGAATCTCCTCGCAGAAAGCGGCCAGGCCAGCCACTATCAAAAGCCCTACAACCAGGTCCACCGCACTTTTAGGAGGAGGCAGAGGCTGTGGAGGTATATTAATTATTTTGGATAAAAGGAACGTACTTACTATGCCAATAAACTCGGCTATAAACCAGCCCGAGATCATTATACCTACGACATATGGAACAAGAGAAAACTTCAGTCCTCTGAATCTAATAAATTCAGCAGGTTTCGCATTGGATATAAATAGAAAGACAAGACTTGGGATAAGCACCAGTCCAACCTCTGTTATAATAAGTCCATACATCAGATTCCAGCTTTGTACCAGATAACCCACAGTCATAAAGAGCAAAAGGACAATCAAATAAAAAATATTTACCTTCTTGATGCTCATGTATCCATCCCTTTCTATACCTGTATGCTTTATTTAATTATAACAGAAAACAACTGCAAAGAGGCCCTCAGGAGGTCTCTCAATGTAGATATTTTTTGCCTTCGTTATCCTTACAGCCATGAGTAAATCTGCCCTGTCCGATTTTTCCCGGGCAGCAGACAGGAGGCACCAAGATCTTTCCTGCTGTACCTTTACCTTCTGCGGTAAGATCCTGCTACCATTAATAATATCTTCACAAACCCTCCTGTCAACCCTACTGACTCCATGCTCAACAGGTTATGCAGCAGATTCAACTTGTAAAAATATCACATCATTCATATAATTAGAATAGAAACAGGAAAGGAGGCACTGTTTTGAGTAAAAAAAGGATCAGTCTGACAACCAGGATTTTTATAGGACTTATTTTGGGTATTATCGTCGGTATCTTTTTTATGAGAGCTCCAAACATAGCCACCACCTATATTCAGCCCTTCGGTACCCTATTCCTGAACCTTATTAAAATGATAATAGTCCCATTAGTATTGAGCTCTCTCGTGGTAGGTGCTGCCAGCGTGGGTGATGTAGCAAAGCTTGGCAGAATAGGTATAAAGACCATAGTATATTTTCTTGTCACTACTGCTTTTGCCGTACTCATCGGATTGTTGCTGGGTAATATATTCCAGCCCGGTATCGGACTTTCATTGCCCACCGGGACAGAGGTAAGACCCGGGGAAGTGCCATCCATAGTTACCACATTGCTAAACATAGTACCTACTAATGCCGTGGACGCCATGGTCAAGGCCAATATGCTTCAGATTATAGTATTTGCAATTTTTCTCGGCATTGGCATTACACTGGCCGGCGAAAAGGGTAAGCCTCTGTATGAAGTTTTTGACAGCTTGGCCGAGGTGATGTATAAGATTACTGCCATCATTATGGAGTATGCACCTATTGGTATCTTTGCACTGATGGTACCTGTAGTTGCCACCAATGGTCCAGCAGTCCTTATACCGCTTTTAAAGGTTATATTGGCTGTATATGCCGGGTGTATCATACATGCAGTAATAGTCTACGGATTCTCAGTTCAGGTGTTTGCCAGGATGAACCCCATACACTTTTTCAGGGGAATATCTGAGGCTGCCATGGTAGCATTTACCACCTGTTCAAGCTCTGGCACTCTTCCTGTCACCATGAGGAACACTGAAGATAACCTGGGCGTATCCCGTTCCATAACATCCTTTGTGCTCCCATTGGGAGCCACCATCAACATGGACGGCACAGCCCTCTATCAGGGTGTGTGCGCCCTGTTTGTGGCTCAGGTGTACGGGATCGAACTCTCGATAGCCCAGCAGATAACCATAATTTTAAGCGCCACATTAGCCTCAATCGGTACCGCCGGCGTACCCGGTGCTGGATTTATAATGCTAACCATGGTACTCCAGTCAGTAGGATTGCCACTGGAAGCCAGTGCTCTGATAGCGGGCATAGACAGAATCCTCGATATGATAAGGACTTGCATAAACATTATTGGCGATGCTTCCTGTTCAGTTGTTGTAGCTGCTACTGAAGGAGAACTCAAAGATACCAGAAAATACACTCCCCGTACATAGTAAAATTCCGGTATAAAGGGGTCACATCATAGGGAAGTTTTTAGATTATTAATTTTAAACTGTTTGGCTCATCCGGTAAAGAGTTTATATTAAGAATTTCAGTAAAAAACAGACACAAAGTACATAATTTGTATTTTGTGTCTGTTTTTATATAAAATGGTGTTAGTATAAAATTGTAGACCACTCCATTCTGTACCTCTAACGTAACATGTATAACTGCATGGAGATGAAAAGGGTGCCTTATGGCACCCTGAAATAGAAGGGGAGTATTAACCTCGCTTTTTTGTTGCTATATCTACCCATACGGCAATAACCAGTACGAGACCCTTAACTATTGTTAATACAGAGTAGTCAATATTCATAAGACTCATGCCGTTGTCTATACTGGCCATAACCAGGGCGCCAATTATGGCTCCCGGCACAGTACCCTCACCACCCAGGGTACTGGCACCACCAATGATAGAAGAGGCTATAGCGTCCATTTCAAAGCCAGTCCCCGCACTGGTAGTTGCTGCATCTAACCTTGAAGTCAGTATTATGCCCGCCATGGCTGATAAAAATCCCATTATCAGAAATATGGTCATATTAGTCTTTTTTATATTTATGCCTGAGTATACTGTGGCCTCTTTGTTACCGCCTATGGCATAGACATATCTCCCAAACGTGGTATTATTGGCTACAAATGTCAGTATCATGACCAGTACTGCAGTAATAATTACCGGTATAGGTATTCCTTCGTATGAAACCATAACCCCAATAAATACTGCTATAAGGATCAGTACACCAATAACCTTCATTAGTTCCTGATACCACCCTGCAACAGGCAGGCCGTACTTTATCCTAGAATTCCGGTTGTTTAATTCAAATAATACATAAAGTATCCCTGCAGCTATTCCAAGCATGATGCTGTATAGAGGCGGTATATACCCCTGCCCAATAAAACGAAAGTCCGCCTTCATAGGTGAAATCGTCACACCCTTAGTTATGAGGAGTATGCCTCCCCTGAAGACAAGCATGGAACTCAGTGTGGTAATAAAGGCTGGAACACCCCTGTAGGCTATCCAGAAGCCCTGCCATGCACCAATGGCCAGGCCTACCAGTATGGTTACAACTATGACCGGCACAGTATCCCAGCGGTAAGTCACCTGCAGTATTGCAGCTATTGCCCCTGTAAATCCTGCCACAGAACCTACGGAGAGGTCTATGTGGCCCGCCACAATCACCAGTACCATACCCACAGCTAACGTGGCTGTAATAGCCATCTGCCTGAAGAGCATAGAAAGGTTTCTTGGTGTCAAAAAGCTACCATCTGTAAGAAATGTAAATACAATCCAGATAGCCAATAAGGCAATAATCATTGTATAAGACCTTACATCAAGCCTGAATTGCCTTTTCAGTTTTTCCGTCCTATCATGCTTCATATTTTCAACCATATCAATGACCTCCAGTAGCACAGTACATTATTTTTTCCTGATCCGCTTCATCTATATTAAACTCACCATTTATTTTCCCCTCATGTAATACATATATCCTGTCACTCATACCCAAGATTTCCGGTAGCTCAGAGGAGATCATTATGACACATACACCCATATCCACCAGATCATTCATAATGTTGTATATCTCATACTTGGCACCGACGTCTATTCCCCTCGTAGGTTCATCCAGTATCAGGATTTTAGGATCGGACATGAGCCATTTAGCCAGAACTACCTTCTGCTGATTGCCACCGCTCAAGTTTGCTACCTTTTGGGCCAGTGTAGGCGTCTTAATCCCAAGCTCCCTAACATATTTATCAGCATACTTCACCTTTTCGTTATTATTTATAACCCCATTCCTTGATATCAACCTGTAGTTCGGTAGTGCTATATTTTCCTGTACATCCATAAGCAATACAAGTCCATATCTTTTCCTGTCCTCCGAAAGATAGGCAAGGCCATTCTTTATGGCCTCCTGTGGGCTTCTTATCGAGACCAATTTGCTGTTTATATATATCTCCCCTTCACTCCTACCTGGATATGCACCAAATATGCTGGAGGCAAGCTCTGTCCTCCCTGCACCCATAAGACCTGCAAACCCCAGTATCTCGCCTTTTCTGGCAATGAAACTGACATTGTCTATGATTTTTTTGTCCGGTATCTCCGGGTCGTATAGTGTGTAGTTCTTTACCTCAAGCACCACATCCCCGGGGGTATGTTTCACCCTGGGAAACCTCTGAGTAAGTTCCCTGCCCACCATAAGGGAGATAATCTTATTTTCATCTATGTTCGAGACCTTTTCAGTCTCTATCGTTTTGCCATCTCGAAGTATTGTTATAGAATCAGCAATCTCATATATCTCATCTATTTTGTGAGAAATATATATACAGGTAACGCCATTGTTCTTAAGGTTTCTTAGAATCTCAAACAGCCTTTCCGTCTCAGCCTCTGTAAGCGCTGATGTTGGTTCGTCCAGAATGAGTATCCTGGCGTTCTTGGATATAGCCTTGGCTATTTCAACCATCTGTTGAAGTCCTATGCCAAGGTTCATTACCCTTTCATAGGGGTTTATATCTAATTTCAGCTCTTTAAGTATTCTTGTGGTATCTGCATAGACCTTCATCCAGTCTATTACACCATTCTTTACAGGTTCCTCACCTAAGAAGATGTTCTCTCCAACCGTCATATATTTTACCAGTGTGAGCTCCTGATATATTATGGCTATCCCTTCTTTTTCACTCTCTTTTATATTATGAAACTGTTTGACCTTGCCATCGATTATAATGTCTCCTTCGTAAGTCCCATATGGATAGGCGCCGCTCAATATCTTCATCAAGGTTGACTTGCCTGCCCCATTCTCACCGCATAGAGCATGGATTTCACCTTTTTTTACCCGAAGAGAAACATCGTCCAGCGCCCTGACACCGGGAAACTCTTTGGTTATATTCCTCATTTCCAGAATATATTCGCTCATAATATCCCTCGCTTTTAAATTGGAAAAAGGGGGGCAGGTTAAAACCCGCCCCTTATTATACTAATTGCTATAGACCTGGTCCTTTGTGAACCAGCCACTGTCTATAAGCTCACTGTCTACATTGTCCTTGGTGATCACTACAGGGTCGAGCAGTATTGACGGTACATCCATTTTCCCGTTGTTTACGGTCTTGTTGGCTTCAGAAAGGTCTTTTACCTCTTTGCCCTGTGCCAGTGCTACCGCAACCTCTGCAGACTTTTCAGCAAGTTTCCTGACGTCCTTGAATATGGTCATGGATTGAGTTCCTGCCACTATCCTCTTTATTGCTGCCAGTTCTGCATCCTGTCCTGTGATCGGTACCTTTCCGGCCAGGCCCTGCGCTGCTAAAGCCTGGATAATACCGCCTGCTGTACCGTCGTTAGGGGCAAGCACAGCCTGGACATTGTTCTTATTAGCCGTCAGGGCATTTTCTGCAAGTTTTAATGCCTCATTGGGGTCCCAATCCTTTATGGCCTGATCGAATACTATCTTTATATCGCCCTTATCTGCCAGGGGCTGGATATACTTCATAGCACCCTTCTTGAAAAGTGTTGCATTGTTGTCAGTCGGTGCACCGGCAAACACAAAGTAGTTGCCCTTTGGCACCAGGTTGGTTATAAACTCACCCTGCATCTCTCCTACCCTCTCATTGTCGAAGGAGAGGTAAATATCCACATCGGCATTTCTAATGAGCCTGTCATAGGATATCACCTTTATGCCTGCCTTGTGGGCCTCTTCCACCAGTGCTGCGGCAGAATCAGCATTCTGCGGGTCTAAGACCAGTATATCTATTCCCTGTGTGATAAGGTTTTCCACCTGGCTGTTCTGTACGTTCTCGTCATTGTTTGCAGCCTGTACAAGGACCTCTGCTCCCAGTGACTCCGCCTTTGCCACAAAGGCGTCCCTATCCCTCTGATACCTCTCCTCTCTTAAGGTTGGCAGAGAGAAACCTATCTTTATCTTCTTAGCAGTTTCTGTATTACTGCTTGAATTAGGCTGTGTCTCCGTAGAGGAATTAGATTGTGTATTTGTGTTAGAGCCACCACAACCGGCAACCAGTGAAACGGTCATTATAAGCACCAATAATAAAACCAACGCCCTTTTTACCTTTGACATACTATACCTCCTTAATTGGTTTAATTTAATTTCCTGCAATCAGGAATACGTTATTATACATAGCAAAAGCCGTGCCACAATGTGTCTCAATGGTGTAGCAGATATTTGCGGGAAATGTGTCTCAAATGTCTGCTTTAAGACAGATGATTATTTCTATGCTATAGGTCCATGACTATTTTCAGCCAGGTCTGAAACTAAAAACTCACCATCATTTCCGTTTAGAGGGCCTCTTCATATAAATCCCACAGCAGATATCACCCCTACCCTGTACCTGTTCTTTAAGGTTGCCACATAAAAATAATTTTGTGACGGAAGCCGTTTCTGCTATTAGCGTTAATTTTTAACCATTTGTTAACTTTTTATTTGATATTCAGTAGTATAATTGGTACTGGAGGCGATAGCTTATTATGAAAAAGATCACAATATCAATCATTTTACTCTTTATGCTTGTCCTTTCCCCCTTATTCCCGACTTTTGCTGCCGACCAACATTTTGACACCCTTAAAGCTTTAAACGAGGCAAAGACTCTCGATGAAGCCTATAAAGCCCTGTCACATTATACAGTTGACGAGTTCATGGACTTTTACTGGAAAATAGACAACGATTTATCAAAAGAGGCCATCATAGAAAGGGTGTTTAGCTCAGGGCAAAAAGATAAGGCTAAGGATTTACTGCACAACATTGCATCCAATGATAAACCCAAGTTTTCCCAGTTTGCATACATAAAACTATACCTCCTCGGTGAAAGGGATTCCCTTAAAGGCCTGATTGACAGCACAAATCAGTTCGGCACCTTCAGGTATGAGACGACTCCTTTCCCATGGGACATATTGAAGGATGCTTTAAACCGGTATCCTGATAGCTTCCTCGCAAATGGAGTAAGGGAATATGAAAATATAACCGGTAAACCCTATTTCATGATAGACCTTATGAATTCATTAAAATGGTCTTTTTACACCTATGGCAACAGGTCATACAACCCTGATATGGAGATAACTATGCTACTTGACTTTCTCAATAAATATTCTGCCCATCCAGCAGCTGATGATGCAGCATACAGGCTTGGGAGAAACTATGAGATAAGGGGTAACTACCCGCTCGCTTTGAAGTATCTATACAGTGCCACCACACTGCCTGACGGCGACAATATACGCTACGACGCTGAGGGCAGACTAAAGTACGTACTGGATGTAAAAATGAGCGTTGATGACCTTCAAAGCGCTTTAAACAGCAACGCTGTGCCTGAAGAAATAAAGCCGATGATTGAATACACTAAGGCCGTTAAAACTGCAAGAGATGGCAAATTTGCCACGGCCAGTGAACTTCTTGACAGATTTATCAGCAAATATAATAACAAAGATATAGCCACCATTAACCGCAAAGTTTCCGACATATATGAGGATAACTTCTGGGAAAACGTAAAGATACAGTCAGATCAGTATAAGTTACTGGCAAATTACAGAGAAAAGGGCGATAATGACTCTCTATACTCTATGGCTTCCTTTATTTATCACAATGAAAGTGTATTTTATAACCACATATGGAATGGAGAAAGGCAGACATATATGTGGTTAGGGCATATTAATGAGGTAGTGCCTGAAGAAAAGGATGTATACACAGAATATTTCATGTCGTTTAACAACTATGGCCAGGCCCTGTCCATCTTTGATGTCTTAAAAAGCAAAGACCCCACACCCCAGCTTAGAGAAAAGGTAGACTACAGTATAGCCTTATGCTATTCCCATCTAATGAATTACAGTCAAGAGGTACAGCTTCTCGGCCTGTATGATAAATACAAAGAAAATACTATTAAATCATTTGAATACTTTGTAGACGAATATCCCCACAGCACCATGGCAGATGACGCCCTGTATGCCCTGGGCTTCATAACAGGTAATAATTCATACTTTACCCGTATATTGCAAGAATATCCTGACGGTGATATGATAAACAAAATACAGGCAGGTAGTTGAGCTGGGGATCCAAAAGGCAATAAAATGATTTGTAAAGGAGATAACTAAATTATATCAAAAGTCCCGGCTTAATCCCCGGGACTTTTATGATTAAATTTGAGGCGATGCAAACAGCTTTGAAATCACAAGAGATACTGCCCCTATAGCACATGAATACATGCCAAGTTTAGAAAGCCTTATCTTTATATCATAGTAGCTGGAAATAAATGATCTCTCATTTACAATATTTTTAACCTCTTCCAAGACTATATCTCCGCCAAGCGAAAGTGTATTACCTATTATAACCAGATCCGGATTAAATGTATTTACAACATTCACCACACCTATGCCCAGATTTTTACTAACCTCTCTTAAAGCCCTAACGGCAATCTGGTCATTTTTTCTTACATTTTCCATAACGTCGAATACTGATAAATCCTCAATGTCTTTGTACTGAACCGCCTTATTTTCTGATGCTATATCCTTTAAATAACTAAACAGCGCTTTTTCTGAGGCATAGTTCTCCCAGCATCCAATGTTACCACACCTACAATCATGATCATTAAAATTAACGGTCATATGGCCCATCTCTCCTGCAAAACCATTAGACCCCCTATAGAGTTCATCATTAATGATAATTCCTGTACCAATACCTATACCTGCACTCACGTATACTAAATTTGTAACCTTGCTACCTGCCCCAAACCATTTTTCACCAATAGCTCCTGCATTTGCCTCATTGTCTATATAAGTCGTTATGCCAAACCTTTCTTCTATAATAGCCTTTAACTTAATATTCTCCCACCGTAAGTTTGGTGCCATGAGCACAATACCATTTTTAAAGTCAACAATGCCCGGTACTCCAATTCCTATTCCCAGTATCCCTTTTAATGTTTTTGTGGACGCAGAAATCGCCTCTTGTATCAGGGTTATCAGTTTATCAATTATCTCTTTCTCTGTCTCATTAGCTTTAAGTTTTATACGTCTTTGCCATATAATGTTGGCAGATAAGTCTGTCAATATTATGAGTATATAGTTTACCCCGAGGTCAATACCTATTATATGCCCAACATTGTTGTTTATATTCAACAGTATGGGTTTTCTGCCGCCTTTTGAAATTCCCGGTCCCTTTTCTACAACAAACCCTTCCGTGATAAGTTCATCTACCAGAGAAGAAACAGTGGACTTATTGAGCCCTGTAATGTTAGAAATCTCTGCCCGTGATATATTATGCTTTTTTCTTATTACATTTAATACAATTGACTTATTTAGCTGCTTTACAAGAAGCTGATCACCTGTAACCATTTATTCACCTTTCATTCCTTGTTTTTTGCCTCCATGTCTATCCATACCGCTATCAAAAGTATAAGACCTTTAACCACATATTGCCAGAATGGAGCGGCATTCAACATGCTCATCCCATTATCAATGCTTGCCATTACCAGGGCACCTATTATGGCACCGCTCACCGTTCCAATTCCGCCCATAAGGCTGGCACCGCCAATTACACATGCTGCGATTGCATCAAGCTCTGCATTCTGACCCGCAGCCACAGAAGCAGCATTCAGTCTTGATGTAAGAAGTACACCCGAGGTTGCTGCCATTAAACCATTAATTGCAAAAATTATGAGCGTAATCCTCTTTGCGTCTATTCCCGAAAGTATTGCTGCCTCCACATTGCCACCAATTGCGTAGACCCTCCTGCCAAATACTGTCTTATTCAATACATAGGTAAAAATTAATGCCAATACCACAAGTATAAATACTGGTACGGGAACACCCTCATACATATTTAAAACCAAAATAAAAACAAACACTATGACGGAAAAACCAAGTAGCTTCAGCACATCAATCATTAACGGTGGCATATCAAGATTATGTTTCATCTTGGCTTTTCTATTGTTTATCATATTAAAAATAAGCGCAATTACTGCAATGGCTCCCAAGATATACCCGCTTACAGTTGTAAAATACGCCTGGCCAAGAAACCGAAAATCCGGGCTTAGAGGTGCTATAGTCAGCCCCCTGCTTATCCCAATAAGTATACCTCTAAAAATCAACTGACCGGCAAGCGTCACAATAAAAGCCGGGACCCTCCTGTATGCTACCCAATAGCCATTCCAAAGTCCAAATAATAATCCGATAACCAGAGTTATCAATATGGAAATAATTCCACTTACATTATACCAGACATTGAGAATAGCAGCAATACCACCTAATAAGCCCATCATAGACCCTACAGACAGGTCTATCTGCCCGGCAATTATTACAAAAATCATACCCGTTGCAAGTATTCCTGTTATAGCCATCTGCCTGAAAAGATTTGAAAGGTTCCTTGGGGTTAAAAAAGACCCATGCGTTGTAGCAGAAAAGATTATCCATATTGCTAATAGTGCAATCACCATAGCATAGGTTTTAATATCCAATTTAAAACCAAGCCTGTTATCCTCATTAATATTCTTTACCTTCTTTTCATTATTGAGCAATTTAACTTGCACCCCCTATTGCACTTTTCATGATCATCTCTTGCGTTACATTTTCATTTACAAATTCACCTGTAATTTTACCTTCATGCATAACCAGTATCCTGTCGCTTATCCCTATGATTTCTGGCAGCTCTGAAGAAACCATTATTATGGATATACCTGATTTTACCAGTTCAAACATTAGCCTGTATATTTCATATTTAGCTCCAACATCAATACCTCTTGTCGGTTCGTCAAGGATCAATATCTTTGGGTCGGCTAATAATGTTTTTGCCAGAACGACTTTTTGTTGATTCCCTCCGCTCAGTTTATTAACCGAGAAATTAAAATCAACCGCCTTGATCCTCAGTTTATTAATATATTTTCTTGTGTTAACAATCTCTTCAACCTCATTAATTTTACCGAGAAGCGTCCTATAGTTATCCAAAGTAGCCAATGTTATATTTTCTTTTACGCTCATGGACCTGACCAATCCCTGCCGCTTTCTATCCTCGGGTACCATTAAAATACCATTTCTCATGGCATCAACAGGACCCTGGATTTTAACAGGCCTACCTTCCAGATATATTTCACCTGAAAACCTTCCTGGATAAGACCCAAATATACTGGATACCAATTCTGTCCTACCTGCACCAATTAAACCTGCTATACCGAGTATCTCGCCTTTCCTTAGTGTAAAGTTTACACTATCAACAATTTTTTTGTTTATGTGTGTTATATCATAGACATTGAAGTTCATAACCTTTAGTATTTCTTCGCCTATTATGTGTTCTTCTCTGAAAAAAAGGTCGGTTATCTCTCTACCAACCATCATCCTTATTATTTCTTCCTCTGTAATGTCTTCTATTTCAGCAGAGCCCACAGTATTTCCATCTCTTAGTACTGTTACACTGTCAGCTATTTTAAAAATTTCATCCAGTTTATGAGAAATATATATACAGGTTACCCCGTTGATTTTAAGTTGGCGCAAAATGCCCATTAATATTTCTACCTCAGGGTCAGTCAAAGAGGCGGTTGGTTCATCGAGAATCAGTAAACTTGTTTTCCTTGATAAAGCCTTTGCAATTTCGACCATCTGCTGCTGACCTATCCCAAGATTTTTTATTTTTGTATATGGATTTATATTAAGGCCGAGCTCATTTAACAGTGAAAGAGTTTTGTCATACATCTCGTTAAAATTTATAATCCCACTATTATTGGGTTCGTTACCAACAAAAATATTTTCTGCAACTGAGAGTTCCTTAATTAAAGCAAGCTCTTGATGTATAATTGCAATACCATATTTCTCAGCATCCCTTATGCTGCGCAAGATCAATTTCTCACCGTTATAAATTATTTCACCGCTGTACGAACCATATGGGTATATGCCGTTCAATATTTTCATCAGGGTAGATTTGCCAGCACCATTTTCGCCGCAAAGGGCATGTATCTCTCCTTTCTTTACCTTAAGACAGACATTATTAAGAGCCCTTACCCCAGAAAATTCTTTTGATATATTTTTCATTTCCAGTATATATCCACTCAATGCATTCACCACCTTTTTAAGAAGGGGGAATGAATCTAAACATTCCCCCTTATTTGCTTATTGTTTTGGCCACTGCTCCCTGGGAACGTTTTTGTAAACATCTTCTAATTTCTGAAAACCATCCTTTATTACCGTATCAACCATGTTGTCCTTATCTACAGCAACAGGCGTCAAGAGAATTGATGGGACATCAATCTTTCCATTGTTTACTGAACCATTTGTTTCTATCGTTTCTCCCTTTGCCATGGCAACCGCTGCCTCCGCAGCTCTTGTAGCCAGTTGTTTTATTGGTTTATATACGGTCATTGTCTGTTTGCCCTCAACTATTCTCTGACATGCAGCAAGGTCTGCATCCTGTCCAGAAACAGCTACTTTACCGTCTAATTTTTGTGCAGCAAGCGCTTGAATTGTTCCCCCTGCGGTGCTATCATTAGAAGCGACAATCGCATCAATTTTATTGTTAGTGGCTGTCAGGGCATTTTCCACAATTTTCAATGCTTCCTCTGGCAGCCAGTCTTTTACCCACTGGTCTCCTACAACCTTTATATCTCCTTTATCAATCAGTGGCTGTAAAATGTTCATCTGCCCTTGCCTCAATAACTTGGCATTGTTATCTGTTGGCGAACCACCCAGCAGGAAGTAATTGCCTTTTGGTACCTGCTTAACTATTGCATCTGCCTGCAGTTCTCCTACTTTAACATTATCAAAGGAAATATAGTAATCAACATCCGAATTGGTTATAAGTCTATCATATGCCAACACCTTTACCCCTGCCTTATGTGCCTCCTCTACTATAGGAGCCATAGCATCGCCATTATGCGGAATTATCACCAAAACCTTTACACCCTGAGAAATTAAATTCTCTGCCTGTGAAAACTGTGTTGCATCGTCGCCATTAGCGGACTGTACCAATACCTCTGCCCCAAGCTCATTTGCCTTTTGAACGAAAAGATCCCTATCGTGTTGCCACCTTTCCAACCTCAAGTCATCCATGCTAAGACCTATTTTTATTTTTTCCGGCTCTGTTGTGTTTGAATTGTTTTGGCTTTGCGTCTGATCCTGTGTTGAATTATTGTTACTATTCTCTTGGTTTGCTGTTGTAGTACACCCTGTTACTGAAAAAATAAAGAGTGAAGCCAACAAAACTGTAAGCAAAACTCTTGATAAGGTTTTCCTCAACATTTTTACACCCCTTCTAACATTTAATTTTTATTACTTTGTGTCAGTTCTCTGCTGTCTTATATTTCCCTCATTTCAATCCCTCCCTTCAACATAGGTTAGAAATTTCATAAAAAGTGTCTTTAAGCTTTGCATACATACCTTTATAAATATTATATATTTTGTTATAAATGTTGACGTTTTCATCACAGGGAGAAACGGTTTCAGAAATATTTATTGTCCTTTTGCACCCTTCTTCAACTGTATCATAAAACCCATATCCAACCGCAGATAAAATTGCCGCACCATATGAGGGACCCTCAGATGAGCTTAACACACTTACATCTGTTTCAAAAACATCAGCAATTATTTGCCTCCACAGTTTACTGTTGGAGCCACCACCGCTTAATCTAACCTCTCTGATCGGAATGTCAAGGCTCCTGATTATTTCCATGGAATCCATCAATCCAAAAGCAACACCTTCCATTATAGCCCTTGTTAAATGTCCTCTGCCATGGATCATATTTAGACCCATAAAACATCCCTTTGCATAGGGGTCACTGTATGGAGTCCTTTCACCCATAAGATAAGGTAAAAAAATTAATCCATCACTGCCAGCTTCAACTTTTTCTGCCTCACCAATTAGATCTTCAAATGTATGAGGTTCGTTATTTTCAACCCACCATTTCAAGCATGAAGCCGCAGAAAGCATAACCCCCATTACATGCCACTTCCCGTTGGCATGGCAAAATGTATGCAGCCTATTCATCTCATCGACAGAATACCCGTCCTGGCATGCAAATACTACGCCAGACGTTCCAAGTGACACAGATATAATTCCCTCTTTTACCGTGCCGGTGCCAACTGCTCCACAGGCCTGATCACCACCACCAGCAACCACCAATGTACCTGTTTTAAGTCCGGTCTCTTCTGCGGCTTCTTTAGTTACATACCCTGCTATCTCCATGGATTCATAAGCATGTGGCAGCCAAGATTCTGGTATGTCCAATATTTCCAGCATATCTTTTGACCATTTCCTGTCTTTCACGTCAAATAAAAGAGTACCTGATGCATCTGATACATCGGTAGAAAATTCCCCCGTAAGTTTATATTTAACAAAGTCTTTCGGGAGAAGGATATGTTTTATCTTTCTGTAGATCTCCATTTCGTTATTTCTCACCCATAGTATTTTTGGCGCAGTAAATCCAGTGATGGCTTTATTCCCCGTCAATTCCGATAACCTTTCTTTTCCTACGCAATCCGTAATATATTCACACTCATGTTCAGTCCTTTGATCATTCCAGAGGATAGCAGGCCTTAAAATAACGTTTTCCGAATCTAAAAGCACCAGTCCATGCATCTGTCCTGTAACACCAATGGCTTTTATTTCATCCGATGATATGTCTGTCTTTGATAATACTTCTCGTATACCCGATTTAGTACGCTCCCACCAGTCATCCGGGTTTTGCTCTGCCCACCCTGGTTTGGGGTAAAATATAAGATATGTTTTTGAAACATCAGCCTTTATATTACCATCCTCATCCATGACGATTATCTTGACTGAAGAAGTCCCAATATCAATTCCCATGAAGTACATAATATCACCTATATCTTTGCACCCAGGGCTTTATAGACCTCTCTATAAGCCTTAACTGCATCCTTGTGCTTTTTGGCCTCATAGAGTCTATCTGTATCAATCTTGGATGCCAGATCGTATATAAACTCCCAGTGAATAACGCTTTCCTTCACTGCCTCAATTTGGTCTTCTGTGTATGGGAATAGGTCATATCCTATCCTTTCGCCATTTTTACCATAGCCAACTAACTGGAGTTCTTTAGCCAACTCTAAGGTCTCCATAAAGCACAATGCCCCCACCATGTTGTCATCATCAAAAGAACCCCATCCACTGTTGGCATGCTGGTGTCCAAGCTTATTTTCCATAGCAAGTATTCTGGCATATTCAGCAAGATTTTCTCCATTCATGATTAGATGCTGCCAGTCCATATTAACCTTCAGGCTGGTTGTATCTATCCCTTTTTCTTTCACTTTATTTATAACATACAGCACCATCCCGATATTTCTCATAGCTATCTTCATCGCAGGTTCACTGTTTTTATGTTCAAGAAATATAGTAACGCCCTTTTGGTTTGCATGTTCTGTTAATTCTGCAATGGCGTCAATAAAGTCATTCCACATCTTCTCATAATCAGTTTGAAACGGATAGTTATAACCCTCACCGCCTGGCCATATTATAAAGTTTGCGTTCAGTGAAGCAGCAAGGTCTATACCATCCTTTGCCACATCTATAGCCTCATGCCGAATATCAGGATCAGGATTTATGAATGATCCAAGGGCATATCTTGCATTTACATGATGTCCCAAGGCAATACAGTATATATCCTTGCCATTCCCATAAACTATGTCCTTTATAGCTTCGACATTTTTCTCATTGATCTCGTTGGGATAATGATACTCAAGACCGTCTATATAATCCTCTAACCCCTTTACCACCCTTTCGGTTTTTGCTTCCATTGACTCTTCCACTACCTCTGTGTGGTAGCCTCCAGGGACAAACCTGGTAGCGACCGGCCCAAACGCCCAAATGCCAACACTATTTTTTAACTTTCTTTCCATACAGGCACCTCCATTAGTTTATTGTCTCAACAAACTTACATTATATTATATTCTCCATAGAATTAAAAAATCCTTCTTCAAAATAAAAAATTCCCGGGATTATCCCGGGAATTTCAGGATGAGGGCATATGCCCGGAGGCTCCGGGAACTTGTAGTCCTTGCTCTTATGCAAATATTCTTCAGTATCCTCTACATGGAAAATCATCTGCATAAAATTAATGCTAAACCAACGTGAGAATTATTTCTCACATTACTTTAGCATTAATTTTATCACAGGATTATTTAATCTGAAAAATTTTGATAGTTTTGGACCAATTTATTTTGAGAAATAACATATAGGTTTTTTGTTTGCATCAGTGCCCAGTATCACGGTTTTCATTCTATCAGTAAGGGTTATATCGATTACCCCACCGAAGTATTCAAAACCATGAGTCAAACAGCGTATAAAAGTATTGACATCTGAGCGGTTTGTAAATTCTATATATATATTGCCCTGGAGTAGCCAAGTACCATAACAAATACATAAAGTTTACGTATTTCCCCTATTTCTTCTTCAATGTAAGTGTATTCACTCCAGTCGACCTGCGTCTGCTGCCCAGGCTTGGTTTCATAACGGCATACAGCGATAGCTTGTTTTGGAGGTCTAAATTCCCTCACATAGTCCCTTAGGATGGTACGGCCACCACCATAGCCTTCTTTTTGGATTCTTTCATAGATAACTTCACAGTTAAATATACCTTGGCCTATCAGTTCTTTGATAATATCTTTGTATGGGTCTAACTTTGACCCTTTCTTAGGATGTGGTCTTTCTTCCGGTATATCATTTGTCCTGAGGTATTTTCTCATTGTATTTCTCGGATGTCCTGTTTCTTTTGCAATTGCACGAATGCTCTTGCCTTCTGCTTTTAATTCGTGTAACATGATAATAGATCCACTCTTTATCATATATTCCCCTCCGATCTTTTGTGATATATCAGAGGGGTATTTCGCCAGGGGTGGGTCAATTCCCTCTCGTTACTTCTAGATCAATTATATACCGTTAGTGACCAGTAAAATATTGTAGTAGAATGTATCCCTCACTTCGCTGGTATTCATTCATTACCTTGAAATATTCATTCTCAGCAGGCTGTAATGCGCTTTTATATTCCTAGAAATACTATGTTTGAGGTACTTTATCTGTCAAAGTCGGGGTTAAAAGTGCTCTGATCTGTTAGAACTATAATACCCTTTATTGTCTTAATGTATTTCAAGAAATAACCCAATCCTAATAGAAAATAAGATAACCCTAACACCAAATATATTCCATATAATCCATAACCTGTATATTCAGTAATACTCCAAAGAATAAGGGCTGATATTGAGGAAACAATTAAGGAATAAATAAAAACCCACTTTTCTTGATCAATCCCTTGCAAACAATATTTGTATATCTGATTAATTACATTAAATAACTGAGGAAAAACTGCTACAGTTATATAATCACTCGACATCAAAATCAGCTTACTGTTATCTGTAATTAGTGTAAATACTGCCATGGGAAACAAGATTAATATTAGACCTATAATTAAGACGAAAATGTATGAGCAAACACTTGCTATTATTGGTAGGCTTTTCATTTTTCCGGTGTTGTTCTTTGCATATTCCTGTGCTGTTAGTGTGAGCGCTGCACCTGAATATGCATATACTGGTAATAATAAAATACTATTAATTGAATCTATTAAATTATAGGTTGCCACTTCATAAACTCCAAGTTTTGCTACTAATGCTGTAATTATCATTATAAACAACGAAGACTCAATGAAATCTTGTCCGAATAATGGCAAATATAATTTAATAAGGTTTCTACTCACTGTTTTTGATATTGAAAAGCTATAGCTAAAGTCAGTATGCTTCAAAAAACCTATTATATAAATCACTATACTGCTCAACAATCCAACTACGGAACCTATGGCAGCTCCTTTAACTCCAAGCCTTGGAAAACCAAATTTACCAAATACTAAAATATAATCTAAAGCAAGATTAACTATTATCGCAGTTATAGTACCATACATAAACATGGTTGTTCTTTTTAGATTTTTAAAGTACGCAGAAAAAATAAAAATTATCAAATTTAATTCTAAGCTAAAACCTGCTATATTCATATAGTCACAAGCATATGTCAATGTACTTCCTTCCAGATTATAAAACTTTTGAAAAATCGTTCTCCCAAATATAATTCCAAGGATACCAAATGCAAAACCGATAACAATACTCAGGGACAATGATGTATTGAATATCTGTGAATATTTATCCCTATCACGCTTTGCAAATGACTTTGCAAAGATAATATTAAATGCCATAGATAGCATGCCAAATGTTCCAGTTAGCACATATAGTAAAGAAGAAACTATACCCACTGCAGCAAAGCCTTCTACTGATGTTCTTCCTATTATAGCTTTATCTGTAATAGTAAAAATTGTCTCAATCGCAAATGTAGATATTACAGGTATTGCCATTCTATTTATTATTGATATGTCTTCTTTATTTACAGTCATTTTTTTCTTCTAACTCCACGAGAATCCTCTGAAGAACATTTTCAGAAATAATCTCTAATTTTTGTAATGTTAGAAATAAATCTCTAATATCTTTCTTTAATTCTATCAGCCCTACATCATATTCAATCATAATATCTGATAATATTGTTGAAACAGATATACCATCATTTATTTCTTTTAAAATAAAAGCAGAAATTTGATCGACCGAATAAACTCCGCCATTAGTAGATATTAGCCCAGTTTCATCTTCTTCTATCCTCATTGAAAACGGAACACCTAAGTTTTCAACTTTTATCATCATTTAGTATCAACTCCTTCTTACATATTGGGCATCTCTCATCCGAAGACATTAAGTCATTATGAAATGAAAATGCACATGCTCTACATCCTGCTTTACATGTTAACAGTAATTTACAATTTTTACAATTCCCCAACACATCTTGCAAATTAATCTCTCTTAATTTTTTAAAGACAGTTGATTCATTCCATATCTCATATAAAGGCTCTTCTTTTAGATTACCTGCCTTTAATTCGGTATAAGTGGCCATCATACTACAGCCATAAACATTTCCAAAATCATCTATATAAAAATTATCTTTTCCTGCTGTACAACCAAATTCAGTTTCATTTAGTGTACTAACTAAATTAGTTGAAATCCAAAGATTTATATCTTCAATCATTTCAGCCTCATATAGCGGTTTTTTGTATGCCTTTTTCATTAAATTTTCCCCCTTTCATTAAAAGTAGTGTCAAATCGGCCGATTTTTGCTTATTTTAATTTATACCATGGTAAAGCTTTAAATTTAGCCCTGCATAATTGACTTAGAAGTTAAGTATTGTTTAAATATTATCTTGCAATCTCGCGGAAATGATGTATCTAATTATTGAATAGATTTAATTATCCTAAATAGGAATTTAGCATAGTTACCAGATCTGTTCAATATTCAAATATGATTAAATTGTATTATATAAACCCGTATATCTTCTGTATTCTTTATTTTTCTTTATTTTTTATATATTTATAAATCTTATATTTTACATAATCAAAGTATAATTATACTATAAATCCAGCTATTTTGTAGATAAGCTTTTATTCATAAAAATGGAATAGATGATATATCCAAGGTTAAATCCATTACCAGGCTGAAGAGATTCAATAAGACGCTGAACCTATTCTCGCTCCGCTGCTTCTTTGAAAAGACAGATGAGGATAACAGGTAAGAAGTCAAAGAGAAGAGATATGTGCCAGAACATCAATAATAGACCATGACAAGATTATAGCTGGAAGTGATTATTACGGGCGGCACGGTTTTGATTGCCGTTGTTGATTTACAATAAATATTGACCCCTCAAAATAAAAAACATATATTCTCCTTAGCATAATATAAGGGGAGGAGAAAGGGTTGATCAATATAGAGCAATGGTATACGATACGAAATCTGTATTTCAAGGGCTATGGTAAAAAGACTATTGCCAGAATGTTGTTTATGTTACACTAAACCCAGTATTTCAGTTGAAAAATCCTCCACTTTAAGATAGAATTTTCCTCATGTAATAAACTACATGAGGGAGTGATGGAGTTGATATCGTTATGGTTAATTCTCCTTCTGATAATCCTGTTTCAGAGAGGTACCGTAAGCTTAAGGTTGATGCTATGCCTATAGTTGAAAAGCGACAGTTGTATGATTATAGGCAGCTACTGAATGAGTATTTTTAAGAACACGATAAACCCATTAAACCTGTTAATAGAAGAAGCAAGTTCTTACCTCCTGATTCTGTTGTGTGCCCTATTTGTGGCGTTCCTTATGAGTATATATATGACAACGCTGGTGGTAGAGGTCAACTTGGTTGTAAGGTAGGCAGGTCTACTTTTTACCCTGATAAAACTTATTTGGAAAAGCTTACGCTTAAGTATCCTCATTGTGGTAAGCCTCTTCAGAAAAAGCGTGACCGTCAACAGTTCTTTGTTTATACTTGTGTTAATAAGCGTTGCCCTTTTTATGTCTATAACATTACTTCTATGTCTAAGGACGAGAAGGCTGATTTTGAGAGAAATTCTTACAAATATAAGCTGCATTATTATCGGGTGCTTGCTGACCCCTCAAGAGAATTGGACTAAAACGCATAACATGATAAAATTTCTCTTGAAGGGGTTCTAAAGCAATGGCAGCCCATAAAAACTTTACCATTGAAGAAAAGCTTGCTATATTAGCAGAAGCAGAAAGTTCCTCTACTGCTAAGATTCCTGTATGTAGAAAATATGGTATATCAAAAGCTACTCTCGACTATTGGAGAAAACAATTTTTAAATAGTAAAGAACATCCAGAAGATGAACTGGCAAAACTTAGAAAAGAAAATGTTATGCTTCGTTCTATAATAGTGGATAAAGACCTTGAAATAGCATATCTTAAAGAATTATTAAAAAAAACGAGCCAACGTTAAGTGACAAGATTGAAATAATTGAAGCTTTTAGGGTCAGGAGCATAAATTTAGACTTCCTTCTTGAAATTGCAGGGGTTTCAAAAAGTACATTTTTCTATAAAACCCTTGAAAAAGATGGTATTACAAATAGAGGAGAAGGGGTACCTGGCTTTTCACTATGTAAATGATAAAATATAATTGACAGTAATTGATAAATAAGATTTTACAAAATAACCTGAACGATTTCCTCGAGTATATAAAAGAGATTACTACATATATCAAAAATTCCCGGGGTTAACACGGGATATGATAGAAAAGATAAAAAGCGGGTGATTAAAATTCCCGGGATTATCCCGGGAATTTTAATTTCGCTATTAATCTTCCTATATCCTCTGCCCTATCTCTAATTAGTTCATACCCCCTATCCATTGCTTCTTTGAGACTCATGGGTCTGCTTGTTATACTGAACAAGGCCGTCACACCTGCATCATACAGTTCTTTATAACTCTCTCCAAGCCCGCCTGATATTATTACCACTGGTTTGCCGTATCTCTTCCCTATCTTTGCTATGCCTGCTGGTGCTTTCCCAAACCTGGCCGTTTGAAAATCCGTATTGCCCTCTCCTGTAATAACTATATCCGCATCTTTTATCAGATCTTCCAGATGGGTTGCCTCTATGACCACATCAATGCCCCTCTTTATATCTGCATTCAGAAAGGCCTTAAATGCAAAGCCAAGGCCACCTGCTGCGCCAGCGCCGGGATAGTCCCTGTAATCTCGACCAATTGCATTTGCACTGAGGTCAGCAAAATGGGAAAGGTTTCTATCCAGTAAAGCTACCATCTCTTTTGTGGCACCCTTTTGCGGGCCGTATACAGCAGATGCGCCCCTCTCGCCGCAGAGCGGGTTATCCACGTCGCAGGCGACCGTAAAGTGGCACTTAGCTATCCTTTTATCCAATCCTGAAATATCTATGGATGCAGCCCTACCAAGTTCGCCTCCACCAAACCCAATCTCATTGCCAGACTCATCTGTTATCCTTACACCCAAAGCCTGAAGCATACCTGCTCCGCAATCGTTGGTGGCACTTCCCCCTATTCCTATAATAAAGTTCTTGCATCCCCTATCCAATGCATCTTTTATAAGCTCCCCGGTCCCGTATGTGGTGGTCACAAGAGGATTCCTCCTATCTTCAGCTACCATACTGAGCCCCGACGCTGCTGCCATCTCTATAACGCATGTACCATCCTTAAGTATCCCGTAAAAGCTCTTCTGTCTGTCTCCCAGTGGGGCTGTTACTGTAACCTCTACAAGTTCTCCACCCACAGCAGACAGGAAGGCATCCACAGTCCCTTCTCCTCCATCAGCTATGGGTATTTTTACTATATCAAAACTTCCGGATCTTTTAAGTCCCTCTTCTATGGCGTTGCATACCTGTTTTGATGTAAGGCTCCCCTTATATGAATCCGGTGAAATGATGACCCTCATAACCTTCTATGCCGCCTTCCTATAGTCTATTTCTGATACCTTTACTATTCGACACTACAATAAAAAATCCTTCATAAAAAATAAGGATAGGCTGTTTACCTATCCCTATAAACTCTAACTGATGCTTATTTCATTTGATATGAGTGCCTCTAAATCATCTTTTACGTGGTCAATGTCATATTCATATTTTATAATATCGCCATTTTTTATAAGCACCACACATGGACTCTTTTCGCACTTAAGCCTTTTTAATGGCATGTTGGACTTATAAATATCTAATCGGCAGAGTTTTATCCTACCCTCAAACTTTTTTTCCAGCCTTTCAAGATTAATGAGATATTCTCTGTCACTACTTTCCACTGCATTATATACATATGCCATCACCGGTATATTCTGGCCAAATACCTCTTTTTCAAAGTAATCGGTCTCTTCAATATATTTTTCCACCATAACACCCGCTGTTGCACCATCACCTACAGATGTCGCCACCTGCCTTAAAAATTTATCCCTTACATCCCCCACGGCATAAATCCCTTCTACATTTGTCTCCATGAGTTCATTTGTCTTTATATAGCCTTTGTCAGTCATATCGATTATTCCCTTGAAGATTTCCGTATTGGGAACATAGCCTATAAAAAGAAAACACCCATCGACCTTTACAGGTATCAGTTCTCCTGTCTTTAGATTTTTGAGTACAACCTTATCAAGTCGTTCTTCTCCTTCAAAAGAGTCTACCACCGTATTCCAGTAAAATTTCATCTTTCCATTTTTCAATGCCTTCTCCTGGGCCACCTTATTTGCGTCCATTATCCCTTCATCATGTATAACCGATACATTTACCTGTCTGGCAAACTTTGTAAGGAACATACCCTCCTCTATGGCTGCGTCCCCACTGCCTATGACCATGACATCCTTATCTGTATAGTATGCTGCATCACATGTGGCACAGAATGAAATTCCCTTGTCATAAAGATACTTTTCCTCGTTTCTGGCCCCCGTAAGCCTTGGTTTCCCGCCAGTAGCGATCACAACTGCTTTAGCGTAATAATCGGTCCTGAATGTTGATACAACCTTATATCTATCCTCCAACCTCAATTCTCTCACATCGGTCAATTTTATGTCTACACCAAATTTTTTAACCTGCTTGTCAAAGAGTTTCATAAGGTCATTCCCACTTATGGATTCAGGAAACCCTGGATAGTTTTCTATTTCACTGGTATAGGTGGCCAGGCCTCCCATAAGTGATTTTTCAATAAGCAGGGTTTTCAGTCTTGCCCTGCCGCAGTATATGGCAGACGTCATGCCAGCCGGGCCGCCTCCGATAACCACCACATCATAAAATTCCTTCTTTTTCTCCATGTATTACACCCCCACAAAATATTAAAAAGGAAAGGTGGATATCCCACCTTTAAGTCATAAAATAGCGGACAAGCAGTTTACTTCCTATCCATGCTCCTAAGAATATAAAAACAGCGTATATCCATCCATGTAAAGACATTGAGGCTACCCCGCTAAAGAAGGCACCTATATTACATCCAAATGCAATCCTTGCACCATAACCCATAAGCAAACCACCCAACGCCGCTGCAATAACCTGCTTATATGATTTCAACTTTTTGATTTTAAACTGTGATGCCAGAAGCGTAGCCAATAGTGCGCCCAGAATAATACCTATATTCTGAACAGAACCCGTGTTGGTAAATGCTGACTGGCTAAGTGCTTTAGCGTTTGCTTCTATCTGGAAGAAGTCCCACCCGGACACATCTGCTCCAAACAACTTTGATATCCAGGCACCCCAATATGCAAATGTTGTTGTAATACCCCATGCTTTCCCTGATATTGCAAGCATTGCAGTATTGAGTATCGCCAGAAGAATTGCACCGGTCCAATATGACCATGCATCCTTAAATATCTTTTTATACAAAGGTGAGTTTGTAAAATTCATGTTACCACACCCTTCTAAATATTATTTAGTTTTCTCTATATATATCTCCCATTCCCCATCGTCAACTTCCTCTATCTCTACATTATATCCGACTTTCCTGGCCCACTCCGGGACGTTTTTCATAGCACAACTGTGGTCTATTTCCACAATAAGCGTATCACCAACCTTAAGTTGCTCCATCTTCTTTTGTGTTTTAATCAATGGTACAGGACAAGCCTCTCCAAGACAATCCAATCTGTATTCTGCCATAAATTTATTCCTCCTCAGAACCTAATTTTTTATTTTCATACCATTCAGCAACAGCAAAGAGTATTGCTAATACTATAAGTTGGCCAAAGAATGCCGGTGCCCAACCAAATATGTTGGGTAAAAAAACTGCAGGCGATTTGGAGAAGAATACCTTTGACCACCAACCATAATCATGGGCACCCCACATTGAACCAATTATGAAAAATACTAATGCTATCCATTGCTGTACAAAACCCTCACCAACCCTCATCAGGGTGCCAGAGGCACATCCTCCTGCTATAACCATTCCAACGCCAAACATGGTAGCCCCTATAGCTGTAAAAATACCTGCAGGAGCAATATTGCCTGGTATAGGAAGCCCTTTGGATACAGCACTGTATTGAATTGCAGCAAACCCCATAGTGGCCAGCATCAAGGCAACAATGACGGCTCTTGTGAGTGATGTACTTCCTGTCAGTACAGGGTCTCTCATCGCAGCTGTAAAACAAAACCTTGCTTTTTGAAGCACAAACCCAAAGGAAATGCCAAAAATCCAGTAAATGCTTAGCATTGGTGAAATGCCTGCCAGCACGATACCTATCACCACAAGAACAATTAGCAACCCTATACCTGCTGGCACCTGGTTTTTCTTCTTTCTTTTGGGTTTTTTTACATCCTCCATTTCGCGCCCTCCTTTTTGTTATTTTTTTATCATTTTAGAGTCTATCTATCCTTCGATATAATTGTATCATGGGGATTGGTATAATTGTTATAAATTTAACTAATACTGCATAAGCATATCTTATAGCAAGACAGTTATGTTCGATATAATAGATACGTATCATTATTTATTACAGTGGCATTATATATGCTATTGCCAATAAAATTGAAGTTTTGCTTAAACCTAAAATAATATATAATATTTTTAGGATTGATATGTCATTATCATATCATGGATTGGGGGTATAAATATGGACCTTGCCAGCCTCCAGGCTTTTTATAAAACCGTATATTATAGAAGTATATCTACCGCTGCAAAAGAACTTTACCTCTCTCAACCTGCCATAAGCATGCAGATAAAATCCCTGGAGCAGGAACTTAATACAAAACTATTGGAACGTAGCAACAAGGGTGCAAAACCTACTGAGGCCGGTAATATAGTGTATGAATACGCTCAGAAAATACTGGAACTCTATGAACACATGAACAAAGACCTTGAGTCATTAATAAACACGCGAAGGAATATATCCGTGATATCCTGCCCATCTTTTGGCCACTATTCTCTGCCCTGTAGTCTTTATGAATTCAAAAGAAGATTCAAGGGGATTGACTTTGATATAGAATATGCATTTACAGATGATGTAATAAAAAATATTGAGAAGGGCGTGTATGATATAGGCTTTATAGAGGGAGAATGCACCAATGAAAATATAGACTGCATGACGCTGGGTGCTTCACGGATGTATTTTGTAGCTAATCCGGAAATTGTAAAGAGTAATATACTCAGTAAAAAAGAAATAACACAGTACAGTCTTTTTATAATAGATAAAAAATGTTATCTTCGTAAAATCATTGAAAATGTTTTTTCCTCACATGCCCTTGACATCTATTCTTTTAGTATTCATATGGAGTCCTCTTCATTTGAGGCGATTAAATCATCTGTACTCGCAGGTGAGGGAATATCTATAATGCCGTATCTATCAATTAAAAAAGAGCTCTACAACAAGAGCCTAATAATTCTTGAGGTTGAAGATATGGTTTTTAAGTACCATTATTCACTGATATATAACAAAAAGATTACTGACCCACTGAAGTTAAACTTTATTAATTTCATTAAAGAGCATGGCAAAAAAAGTTTTTGTTAGGTGAGAGATATGAGATATGATATTGATTGCTTTGGTGAAATGTGTCCTGTCCCTATGCTAAAGCTCAAAGGCATTTTAAAAGACCTCAAGGATGGTGATTCTATCAAACTTGTCACCGACCACAGTTGTGTCCTGAGCAGCATATCCGATTACTTGAAACATAGAAGGCTGAAAGTCGAGATAGAGGAAGTCATAAACGGCGTGTGGGAAATATACATTGAAAAGAGGTGATGGGCTCAAAAGTCCACCACCTCACTGTTTTTATCCTATTATAAAGAACAATATCAGCGTAACCGCTATGGTTGTCAGACCTTCTAAGAGTGTCGCCATGGTCTGTGCCTTATATGCATCAGTTACCTTCATACCAGAGAACTGGCTGACCACCCAGAAATAGCTGTCATTGACATGAGATACTGTCATGGCACCTGCACCTATAGCCATAACGGCTAATGCCAGGTCAACCGGAGACACAATACCAAGCTGAGGGAGCATTGGAGCCATCATACTGGATGTGGTGACCAGTGCAACCGTAGATGAACCCTGGGCAGTCTTTAAAAGCGCTGAGATTATGAAGAGGAGTATTAAAGCCATTGCTCCTGTCATAACCCCACCTGTGGCAAAGGACTTGATGTAATCAGCCATAGGGGTATTGGATAATACTGTACCCAGTGCCCCGCCGGCGCCTGTAATCAATAGTATGTTAACTGAGTCCTTCATGCCCTGGCCAATCCAACCGGTAACAGTCTCTTCTGAAAGGTTTGGCATAAGCAGGAAGGAAAGCAGGACACCAACCATTAAAGCATTTACAGGCGTTCCCAAGAAGATTATAAGCTGGCTTCCAAGGCCGGTGTATTTTGTAAAATTCACTATTGAGGATAACGCAATAAGTATTATAGGCACTACGATAGGGGCAAAGGACAGCCATGCGTTGGGAAGATTTTTATATTGCTTCTTAAGTTCGTCATAGTTTAAGCTTTCTTTTTCTCCCTCTATCTCTATAGTCTTGCCTACTCTACCTGCCCACCATAGCCCAACCAAGGCAGCAGGTATAGCTACAACAAGACCAATAAGTATTACAAGTCCTAAGTCTGCTCCCACATTGCCTGCTGCTGCTATTGGCCCTGGTGTAGGTGGAACTAATGTATGGGTAGCATAGAGACCGGTGGATAGTGCTACAGCCATGGTGGCAAGGGGTACACCAGCTCGCTTGGCCAGTGCCTTATTTAAAGGTGTAAGGATTACAAAACCAGAGTCACAGAACACCGGTATGCTGGTTATGTAGCCAATTATAGTCATGGCTAACGCTGAGCGTTTTTCACCAACTACACCCAGTATGGTATCTGCCATCTTAAGTGCAGCACCTGATTTTTCAATGACTGTTCCTATAATTGTACCAAAAACTATTACAAGGCCTATACTGGTCATCAGGTTGCCAAAACCGCTGGAAATAATGGTACCTATATACTTGAGAGGCATACCCGATAGAAAAGCCACACCATAGGCAGCAAAGAGTAATGACAAAAACGGGTGCAGCTTTAATTTTGACGTAGAATAGATTATAAAAACGATTGCAAGAATGAGAAAGACAAGCAGCAATGGTCCATGCACCATTCCTTCTTTCATCTGTGCAATCTGTTCTGCAGTCATATAACCACTCCTTCCTATAGGTTTGAACTACATCATAATTATACATCAGGATATCATGCATTAGAACAGGTCAATGAAAATATAAATATTACCGGAAAGGATGGGATAATTATGTATCTTTTCATGATGATTGTCATAGGCTTGCTGATATTTCTCGTCATACACCCGTTTATAAACAGAAACGCAGGAAAAAACTATACAGATAGATTGACAAAGATTTACGGTGGGTTTGCCGGCCCTCTGATTGTATCCATAGCCGGTTCATGGTTTGGCGACACCCTCTTTAAAGGCATTGAGCCTGAGGTACACAGCTTTAGTATTACAGGCGCTATTATAGGATCTGTCGCCCTTCTCTGTATATGGGATTATGTCTTAATAAGGGCTGGTAAAAAGTAGAGGCGACACTGAGGCCATATTTTTTTAACCTCCTCGATATATCTTTCATATATTATATGGAAAGCTATATCTAAGGAGGTTGTTATATATGCCAGTACTCGTAATCCAGCCAGCCATAAAAGACGCAGCTTTAGAAACGGGTTACCCCAATACCAATACAGGTAATGATCCTACCATGTGGGTTGGAAGATATTATGATGGTTCGGCATACCGTGATCTAATACAGTTTGACCTTTCCGGTCTAACTAACTGTGCAAATATAACCAGTGCCACACTAAGCCTGTATGTGAATGAGGTTACAAATGCTACGGTATCAGCCTTTGTGACACCATACAGGGTTACCCAGAACTGGGCTGAAAACCTGGTGACATGGAACACAGCCCCCGCTTATGACCCATTTGCACACGGTGGCACAACACAGTTAAGGAATATAGGCTGGTACCAGTGGGATATTACAAACCTTGTGTCTAACTGGTTTAACGGTGTATATCCCAACTATGGTATGCTCCTCAGGACGCCCGAGACCACAGATTTTGAAACCAAGAGGTTTATTACCTCAGAGGAGGATGCAAACCCAGACCTGAGGCCATACCTAACAGTGACCTACACCTGCAGAGAAGAGCTCATAATCCCTGCAAGACAGTTTAACGAGGTAAGTGAAACAGTAACCACCGGCAATACCCTGGCCTACACCACATCCAGGGATATATCTACTGTAAGCAGGGTAACCTATTTTATATCAAACACCGGGGCAAATCCTGCAATTGTAAATATCCAGCTTTCTGCAGATAACGTTAGATGGGATACGGTTACAGGTGACATTACGGTAGCTGCCGGAGAGACGGTAAGCCTCATCATTGATCGGTTGTCCCACTATTCAAGGATTGCCTACAGGTCGGGTACACCGGGTGTACCAACCACTTTAGTTATATGGTTAGAGACTCAGGTATAGGGGTGGAAAATTTCCATCCCTTTATTTCACTTTCCACAATTTCCACTTGCCAATCTACATGGTTTCGTCAATCTTATCCACAGGGTTTTCAACAATATTCACAGGGTTATCCACAGGATATTCACTTTTTTTCTATGCTATGATAAAATATTAATCACAGTTTATAGTTATAAGGTGATTATCATGGATAATATTATAGTGCAAAAGTATGGCGGGACATCTGTTGCAACACCGGAAAGAATTAAGAATGTGGCAGGCAGGATTATAAACCTCAAGAGAGCAGGTAAGAACATTGTGGTTGTAGTCTCAGCTATGGGGGATTCTACTGACGACCTTATTGACCTGGCCCATCAGATAACTCCAGATCCGCCCAGCCGTGAGCTGGACATGCTCCTTTCCACGGGGGAACAGGTCTCCATTGCCCTGCTGGCTATGGCCATCGAGTCCATGGGGGAGGACGTGATATCACTTACAGCTGCCCAGGTTGGTATACATACTGACAATATTCACACTAGGGCAAGGATTGTAGACATTGATACTGAAAGGATCTTAGCGGAATTAAAAAGAGGGCGTATAGTTATTGTGGCAGGCTTTCAGGGGGTAAACGAATTTAACGATATTACCACCCTCGGTAGAGGCGGCTCTGACACCACAGCTGTAGCCTTAGCCTCTGTACTTAAGGCTGAGATGTGTGAAATACTTACAGACGTAGAAGGCGTATATACCTCCGACCCCAGGATTGTCTTTAACGCAAAAAAACTGGACACCATCACCTATGAGGAGATGCTTGAGCTGGCAACCTTAGGTGCCAAGGTATTGCATCCAAGGTCGGTAGAACTGGCCTGGCAGTATGATGTGCCTCTAATGGTAAGGTCAAGTTTTAATGAAAAGGAGGGGACCATTGTGACAAACATGAAACTGGAAAATGAGAGGGTAGTCTCGGGGGTTGCCTGCGACAAAAATGTGGCCAAGGCCTCGGTCTATGGGATTCCATCAAGGCCTGGCGTAGCTTACAGGATTTTCTCTGCACTGGCAGATAAGGGCATAGATGTTGATATGATAGTCCAGAACATGACCAGAGAGGGAAAGACAGATATATCGTTTACCATAGCAAAGGAAAACCTGGGTGAAACCAGGGAAGTATTAAAAAAGGTCAGTGAGGAGCTGGGGTCTGATGGCGTAAACTTTGAAGACGGCCTGGCCAAGGTCTCCATCGTAGGTGCAGGCATGATAAATCATCCAGGAGTGGCAGCCAAAATGTTTGAGGCACTTTATGAGCTCGACATAAACATAGAACTCATCACCACATCGGATATCAAGGTGTCCTGTCTTGTAAGGGAGGATAGGGCAGAAGAAGCAGTTAGAAAGCTGCATAGCGTCTTTGAATTGGAAAACATATAAGTTTATAGGCTGCCGGCATTGGGCAGCCTTTAGTACGATTTGTGTCTGCGCTCCACCGGGTACGCCTCCATTCGGCGTCCTTGCCTGCTGCCTCGGCTTCGTTTGTCATCTCATTAAGAGTATCATAGACTCGTTTTACGGCTGCCTTGGATGTTATATGCCATGCCATCAGTTCAACAGCTTAATTATTTTATTAAGCTCCTTAAAATACCCCAATCTATCCTCCCACTTTACCCCTGTCCTGCCGCTGGTGGATGGAACCACATAGTCTATTATGCCTGGTACAGCACTGGTTTTCTGAAGCCCATAGTCCACCTCAGTAAGCCCCATCAGCTTTTTATATATTCCTTTGCCGTTATAGCAGGCTACCTTCGGCCGGTACTGGTTTAAAATTCTCAAAAGCCTCTTCTTTCCTCTCTCATACATATCGTCTGTTATCTCTGCAGCCTCTCTTGTGCAGTATTTCACTATATCTGTAAGCCCGTAACCATATTCTGCCATACGCCAGTCATCCTCATAGGTCAATGGCTCGGGAAGTATACCGCTCTCATAGAGCACTCTCCAGAATCTGTTTGTATTTGAGGCATAAAAGTGGCCTTTTTTTGCAGACTCCAGCCCTGGGTTATAGCCTACAAAGATGACCTTGAGGTTGTAGTCCAATACATCAGGCACTGGCTTATATGGGTTTAGGCTCAAGTCATAGAGGGTATCGGCAAGACTCCTTATATACCCTGAGTCTTTCAAACTTGAAATCCATTTGTCCGGTATAGCATATATCCCGTTATATGCACCTGAAAATGCACCCACTATGGATGCAATGGTATCTGAGTCACCTCCCATATTGACAGCCATCAATACAGCATCCTTAAAGCTTTTTCTGTACCTTAAAAATATATACAGGGAAGCTCCCAATGTGCCCACAGAGTATCCTGAAATATTAAACTGCTTTATGGCTTTACCTTCGTCAATACCGCCCTTGATTATGGAATCTACCTTCTTTATTTCTTCTATTATTTCCTCATTTCTTGCAAACTTTAGCACATATCCTATAAGCTCATCAGGGTCTCTGCCATCTAAAAGATAGTCTATGGTAAGAGATGTTATGACGGCTGCCTCTACGGCCCGTTCATCACGGTGGGTCATGATGCTGTGGACCCTTGTGGCTCGAATTATCCTGTCTGGGTCGCCATGATAGAATAAAGCCACGGGTGCTGTCCTCATAGCGGCCCCATTCCCTGCGCTGTCGCTACCTGCCCTGTCCCACGGTACACCCCTCTCCATGTTCTTTATGCCCGTCATGCACCCGAGGCCAGGCCCTATAAGCTTACCATCAAGTTTAACAAACCTCCCTGATACCGTGTACTGCTCCACATAACCGGCCTCTATTATAGCCTCTGCTAAGGCAATGGTCATCTGAGTGTCATCCGTATACTGTCCCCTTAAAAGCCCCGAGTTCAACCCCGCTTTTGCATTCACCATGTCCTCTATGTGTCCATATGTCCTTTCTATCTCATCTACCCCCATAAGTTCTACAGGCATCCCCAATGCATCTCCAATGGCCAGGCCGACCAGACACCCTTCATATCTATCAATCATCCGCAATCAAATCCTCCTAATATTTTTTATTAAAAGTGCGTAGAACACCTTTGCAGCACCACAGATATTTTACCATATTCGTTATATGCAGCAATGATGTCTACCGGTCTTTTCCCAAGAATCCTGCAGATTATTTTAAGGCTCATATGAGGATACACAGCAAATACAGGTAAATTTTTAAATAAATCTACAGGGTGCCCTTCCTATCCTGGACCAATAAGTGTTAAAATGGAAATAAAGGAGGCGTACATATGAAAATAGGATTAGCCCTTGGCGGTGGTGCTGCCAGGGGATATGCTCACATAGGTGTACTAAAGGCTCTTGAAAGACATGGAATAAAACCAGATTGCGTGGCAGGATGCAGTATGGGGGCATTGCTTGGGGCTATATACTGCAGCGGTATATCCGCATCTGTTTTAGAACAACTGGCGATAAACATCAGCCCCAGGCAATGGATGGATATTTCCCTTTCCAGGACCGGCATAATGTCCGGCAAAAAATTAGAGTCCCTCATCTACACACTGACTGGCGGAAAAAACATAGAGGACTTGCCCATACCTTTTATAGCTGTAGCCACTGATGTCATGACATCCAGTCCCTACATATTTAAAGATGGCCCCATACATACTGCCGTAAGGGCCAGTACAGCCATACCGGGAATATTTGAGCCTGTATCCCTCGGGGATAGAATCCTGGTTGATGGTGGTTTTGTGGATAATGTACCGGTAGACCTCCTGGATGAGATGGAGGTTGACCTGACCATTGCAGTAGACGTTGGCTTTTCATTCACCAACTCAAAACCAACCAATCTATTTGAGATAATACTGTTGTCCATAGACACCATGCAAAAGAAACTGCATGAGTTAAACCCCATTAAGGCTGACCTGATAATAAAACCTGATGTAAGCGCCATAAGGCCAAACCAATTTGAGAAGGCAGCGGACTGTATAAAGATAGGTGAAGAGACCACGGAAGATTTCCTTTCTAAAGTCGACCCCGCCGTGTTTTCTCTTCTTGAAAAGAACCAATAAGTCCAGCAGCCTCTTCTAATATCCCCACATCCTTGGTCAGGGAAACCCTGGCATATCCTTCTCCACCCCTCCCAAACCCTATACCTGGCGCAACAATCACACCCTTTGAGTCCAGAAGCTCAGCGGCATACGTCATGCTGCTAGCATCATCCGGTATCTTGTACCACACGTAAATAGTCCCCCCAGGGTTGAAAAATTCTACTCCATGACTCTTCAAAACCCCTGTAAAGACCTCCTTTCTGTCCTGGTATATACTTACCACCTTCTGTATCTCCTCATATGGACTTTTCAGTGCACTTACGGCGGCCTCCTGGACAGGTAAAAACACACCCGCAAAATACTGCACTGTAAGACTCTCAACCGCCTTGACAAGTTCCCTGTTTCCCACCACAAATCCTACCCTCCAGCCGGCCATACTGTATATCTTAGACAGTGAAAACAGTTCAACTCCTATGTCCTTTGCCCCGTCCACCTCGAGGAAGCTGGGACTCCTTTTATTATCAAAGGTAATAGGCCCATAGGCAATATCGCTTACAACTACAAGTCCACGTCTCTGTGTAAACCCCTTTATTTCCTTAAATACCTCAATATCCGCCACAGCAGAGATTGGGTTGGACGGATAGTTGACAAAAATCAATCGGGCGTTTTTTGATATTTCATATTTTATTTTACCTAGGTCCGGCAGATAGTCTTTATCCAGCGGATACGGAACATCTATACCACCTGCCAGCCTTATACCGCTTATATAGTCTGGATATCCAGGATCTGGCACAAGAGCCGCATCACCGGCGTCAAGAATTGCCTGAGAGACCATGTGTATACCCGTCTTTGTGCCCGGTACTAAAGCTACCTCATCCTCCTCAAGTGACACACCATGATTCAACCAGTAATAGTCTATAACTGCTCTCTTGAGAGAAGGTATGGCAAGAAAGGGTGGATAGGTATGAACCTCGTTCCTTTTTAATTCATCTATCATCTTTTGTATTATATGGCCGGGAGGTGTAAGGTCAGGGCTGCCCTTGCCCAGGTCTATGACCCTCAACCCTGCCTCACGCTTTTTCATGGCCTGGCCATCCAAAAATGTGAATATATTATCCGGAACAGCATCAAACCTTTTAGACAATTTCACAATTAAACACCTCTTATCAAAGCGGTTGCCTTCCTATCTGCTTCAATGATTGCCCTCACCACATCCTCCGGTGTCACCTCAAAATACATATTATGCGTAGACTCCTGAGGCGCGCAGGCCCTCCGGGCAACCTTCTCTAACCTATCATTCTCTATGCCCTCCAGATTCAACATACTGAGGGTAACCGGCTGGTCTATGGAGTGGAGGAAGTTTGTTACCCTCTCAAATTCAGTGTCAGGATAGTTTTCCAGGCATAACTGTACCAGTGTGGAAAAAGCAATCTTCTCTCCGTGATTGAACCCATGAACCTCGGGAAGGATTGTAAAGCCGTTATGTATAGCATGAGCGGCAGCAATCCTGCAGTTATCACTCCCGAGTCCTCCCACCATGCCACTCAAGGCAATGATGGCATCTATGGTCTTTTCCACGGCCTCACTTACCCTGTTTCCCTTTACATCCTCATATGCTTGCCTTCCATATTCAAAAAGTGTCTCCGTGCACAGATCAGCCATACTCAGGGCAGCCCGTGTTGGTACATTTATATACTTCCCCTTTGATGAAGCCGCAGCCTCATATCCCTTCACCAGGGTATCAGATATACCTGCTGCAAAGTATCTGGCCGGCGACTCGGCTATCACCTTGGTATCGACCAGCACGAGAGATGGGCTGTCCCTGAACACAGTATACCTTAAAAACTCGTGTTCATCATTGTATATCACAGACAGCGGAGTCCATGAGGCACAGGTGGCAGCAATGGTAGGTATGGTTACAAGGCGTACCCCTATTTTATTTGCGGCTGCTTTAGCCGTATCTATGGCCTTTCCACCACCAACGCCAATTATCACATCTCGGTTGTTTTCAGCAGCTATCGTTCCGACCCTGTCAATCTCATCCTGTGTAACCTCACCCTTGAATTCAGTAACAATGTAGTCTATATTATTCTTTGTAAGGGATGCTGTGAGACTATCAGATGTCACCGAGAGGGCTGTATGTCCCCCAACAACCAGCGCTCTCTTCCCAAAGTCCTTTATATAGTCTCCTGCATCCTTTATAATGCCTGCATACTGTATATACCTGTTTGGTGAACCCATAACCAAATGCATCATCATTCCCCCTATTCTTCCACCATAACTACTGAGCCCTGGTACTTCTTATCAACAAATTCCTTTATCCTGGGATCATGATACGCCTCCAAAAGCTTTTTGAAAACCTCCTTATCTGCATCCTCTTTCCTCACAGCTATAACATTGGCATATGGTGAATTCGGCCCCTCAATAAATATAGAATCCTTTACGGGGTTGAAACCCATCTCAACTGCATAGTTGGTGTTTATGGCTGCTGCGTCTACATCCTCCAGAGACCTCACCGTCTGTGCCGCATCAATTTCCACTATCTTGATATTCTTGGGATTTTCCACAATATCTAAAGGTGTAGCGGTAAGCCCTGCATCATCCTTAAGCTTTATCACCCCCGCCGACTGAAGCAAAAGAAGAGCCCTGCCCTCGTTGGTGGCATCATTGGGCACAGATACAGTGCCGTTTTCCGGAAGGTCTTTCATGTCTTTTATCTTGTTAGAATATATGCCCATGGGAAATATCATAGTCTTACCTATCGTTGTAAGATTTGTTATGTTTCTCTCCTTAACAAAGTCATCAAAAAACGGCTGATGCTGGAAACTATTGGCATCCAGAGCCCCCTCTGATAACTGTATATTAGGCTGTACGTAATCTGTAAATGTAACTATCTCCACATCAATGCCCTCATCTTTCAATATCTCTTTAACCTGCTCCAATACCTCCTCATGGGGCCCTGCGGTAACACCTACCTTTATTTTAGTTACATCTCCATCATGAGTTCCCTGAGCACTGCTGCTTTGAGTAGTGCTTCCACATGCTGCAAGACTTAACACCAGTAAAACTGAAACCAATAATACAATAAGCTTTTTCAATTTCATCCCTCCATTTAATGCTTTCCTGCTGCTAATAAGCCAGATAACATGTCGCCAACATCCACCCTTCTGTATCTAACCGTGATACTCTATCGTTGCATCATATTAAATTTTTAAGTACTTCTCACCTCCATTCTAAGTATAAAAAAACTTCTCCTGGAAAATCAGAAGAAGTCACCTTCCCCTTATCTCCCAGAACACATTAAAGTTCTGCAGGATTTGGCACCTTCCCACAAAGGGGGTTGCCGGGTTTCATCGGGCCAGTCCCTCCACCACTCTCGATAAGAGTCTTATCTTTATTAAGTTAGTTCTTATATTACCACGCTAAAACAAGGGTGTCAATAGTCAAATTTTTAGAGTAGTGATTGAAGCCCCCTCTGGAATCGAAATGGTTCTACTTTCTCACGTATACTCCAGCACTGGCTTTTCCATTTGATTTTGCCCATTTGTCTCCTGAGTACCATTCCCCTGCGAGTTATTCCCATATCCCTTGCCTGCCTCTCTGCTTCTCTGTCTGGCATCAGGCATCTGAATCAATTTAAGAACTACTTGAATCTATTGAAACCCATTTAATTTGAGGTGTTCTTTTCTACATTTGGAAACAGCGCTTTCACAACGGCCTGAGCCTGATCCTGAGTGAGTGTCCCATCGTCAACAAGTTTTTGTAAAGGAGTCACAGACGTCCCATCCTCAGGTTTGGTATCTTTCTTGCTTTCAAGATAAGCCTTGCGCTCTTCCTCCGTCATATTTTTTATCTTCTCCATCTCTGCCTTGCGGGTTTCCTCCTGTTCATTTAAATACGCCAATATCTTCTCTTTTTGATCCTGCGTAATAGTCCCTGCAGACACAAGGCTGTCCAGTTGTTTTTCGATTTCTTCCTGTCTTGCAGCCTGAGCCTGCTCCATCTTTGCCTCCATTTGTTCTTGCAGATATTTACTTATGGCATCGGCCTCCTCCTGTGTGAGGATACCCGCTTCAACCAGTCCCTTCATAGGATCCAGCTTTGTTCCGGAATTGGAGTCCCTTTGGCTTTCAAGATAAGCCTTGCGCTCTTCCTCCGTCATGTCTTTTATCTTTTCCATCTCTGCCTTGCGGGCTTCTTCTTGATTATTATAGTACTCAATTATCTTTTCTTCCTGTTCCTGCGTTATCAGCCCCGCACTCACGAGATTATCCAGCTCTTCTTTTTGCTGTTGCTGGCGCTGCGTTTCAGCCTGCTTTTCAATATATGCCTTAATACTGTCTACCTGTTCTTGAGTCAAGATTCCCTCATCAACAGCCTCTGACCAAAAGTCACTTTTAGTGTCTGTTTCTGAACTCTTTTTGTTCTCAAGGTATGCCTTACGTTCTTCTTCCGTCATATTTTGAAGCTTTTCCATTTCTGTCTTTCTTTCGGCATCCTTTTCATCCATGAAGGAGGTTAATTTATCAGCAGTTTCCTGGGTTATAATCCCCTGCTCCACAAGGTCTTTCGTAAGTTCATCAATATTGTACTGGCCACCAGCTCTATCGCCGCGACCTGCTGGATCAAAAAGACCAAATCCCGCTTGCCCGCCTTTCCTGCCGGGCGCCATCTCTCCTGCCTGTTCTGTTACTGGTTTTTGACCGTCTGAATTACCGGTACTGTTGCTGTCTGCAAACACTATACTACCCGTTGTCAACAGCATTCCTCCAATCAAGGCAGAACTGACAAATGTTTTAACTTTTTTGTTCATAAAACCTCTCCTTTCAAAAAAAATTTTTTTCGACTTAACAAGTTTATTGTAAACCTATTTTGTTACGAAAAAATTACGGCAGTGTCACAACACTGTATAAATTTTGTTAAAAAATTGTGAACGCTATATGGCTTAAAAGTGACCAGCCTGCTCTGAAAAGCAATCCTGAGGATACTCCATGGATCAGTAGACCGTGAAAATAAATGGTGATATAATTCTTTTGGACAAAGTCCTTCAATGAGCAGTAAAAGTGCACTGGGGTGTTGGTTTTGGAAAAGAAGACCATATTAATAGTTGACGACGAATTAAAAATAAGGATACTTTTACGAGATTTCCTTGAAAGGGAGGGCTATACTGTGATTGAGTCCCCTGATGGGAAACATGCCCTCGAAACGTTTCATAGTTGTGGCGCAAACATAGACCTTATCATTCTGGATGTAATGCTCCCAGAATATGATGGCTGGACGGTCTGCAGAGAAATCAGAAGTGTGTCACAGGTACCGATAATAATGCTAACCGCAAAAGGTGAGGATTTTGATGAAGTCCATGGGTTTGAGATCGGGGCCGACGATTACGTAAGAAAGCCCATAAAACCAACAACTTTAATGGCAAGAATAAATGCTCTTTTCCGCAGGATAGACAGAGAGGCAACTAAAAATAATGTATTAACCTTTGATGGCATTGAAATAGACGATGTTTCCCATGTGGTGAAAGTGGATAATGAGGAAGTGTCTTTGAGCCCAAAGGAATACTCCCTTTTGCTGATTTTGGCTAAGAATAAAGGCAAAATAGTATCCCGTGAACAGTTGCTCAATCAGGTTTGGGGATATAACTATTACGACGGACTGAGAACAGTGGACAGCCATATCTACAGATTGAGAATGAAACTTGGTAAACGAGCAAATGCCATCACTACTATCAGAGGTTTTGGATATAGGTTTGAGGGTTGATTATGAATCTATCAATAAGATTTAAATTATTTATATATATGACCGTAAATATCATCCTGTTCGCCATTCTATTATACGGTTCAAACACTTTTTTTGCTGAGAAATACTACATAAGCCAGAAAGAACATCTGCTCGTCCAGACTGGTCAAAAACTTTTAAAACTTGTGGACGGAAAGACAACGCCTGAAGATTTTAATGATGAAAACCTGATTTATGAAATCAATACTCTGGAAAAGAGCATTGGCGGAAGCATCTTTATCGGAACATCGGATGGTACCTTATTTTATCCTGTTCAAAATGGCCGTAATGTCCCGCCGAGGCCGGGTTTTCCCATTAACCCCTTTTACGCTCCCGACAAAGAGCAGAATCCGCCCGGGGGGCTGGATTTAATGATCCTAGACCAGCACAAAACCAGAGTGAAAAAGTGGGAGCGCTATGACGATAAGTCATTTTTTATAATCACCCAGGACCCCAATTTTAAAATAGACACCTTAAGATATCAGATTCAACTGGATAGTGGCTTAATACTTCTTGTGTGGGTACCCATGGCCGAGATAACTGAAAGCGCTTCGATTTCCAACGATTTTACGGCAATTGTCGGATTAATCACCGTAATGATTACCGGCATCTGGGCACTGTTTATTTCTGGCAAATTTACACATCCAATTACAGAGATGAACAAAATTACAAAGAAAATGGCTGAATTAGATTTTTCCCAGACCTTAAAAATTGATGGGGAGGATGAAATCGGCCAGCTTTCACGCAGTATAAATCACCTTTCACATAAGCTCAGCGAAGCAATCAGGGAGTTAAATGACAGAAACAGGCGGCTTGAAGAGGATATCGAACGCGAACGAAAACTGGATAAAATGAGACGGGAGTTTATATCAAGCGTTTCCCATGAGCTGAAGACACCAGTCTTTTTAATCCAAGGATATGCGGAGGGCCTGAAGGCAGGCATCGCCGATGACAAAAAAAAGAGAGACTTTTACTGCGATGTGATCATGGAGGAGGCTGAAAAGATGGACACACTGGTTAAAGACCTGCTGACCCTCTCCCAGATAGAATCAGGCATGTTTCCTGTAAAAAAAATACCCTTCAATGTATCGCAGCTTATAAAGGAAATTATTTTCAAGTATAAGCCGGTACTGGATGAAAAAGGCATCCATATAGAGGTAGACACGGAAGAGGCATTGATGGCTTATGCTGATCCAGCAAGAATTGAGGAAGCTGTCGTTAATTTTATGAATAATGCCATAGACCATGTGGACGAGAAAAAAATTATTAAACTTACTGCAAAACCAGCCGACCAAAAAATTCGAATATCGGTATACAATTCGGGGATGGCAATTCCCGAAGAGGCTCTTGACAAGGTCTGGCACAGCTTTTATAAAGTCGACAAGGCCAGAAAAAGAGCGCTGGGAGGAACTGGTCTTGGCCTGGCCATCGTCAAAGCCATCCAGGAAGCTCACAAAAACGCATACGGGGTCGCCAACGTAGATGGAGGCGTGGAGTTCTGGATTGAGCTGGATAAGTCAGATCCGGGTTTCATTGAATTTTAAAACTGCAAAGACTATCTCCCCAGCCAAATCTCTAACCGACTTATATTCTGCATTTATAATAATATCAGCATATTTTTCGTACAATGGCTCTCTATCCACAAAGCGCTTAATAAACTCCCCGTAGTCCCTGGCAAGCGGTCTTGTCTCTGTTTTCTTCGCCCTCTCGTAAAGGGTCTTAATGTTATTTTTTATATATACCACCACAGAATTACCCTTAAGGCGCCACATGTTGTCGTCATTTAGAATAACTCCACCTCCTGTTGCTATTACCAGATTATCCTGATGCTGTAAAAAACGACAGAGCCTGTTTTCCATCCTCCTGAATGTCTTTTCTCCGTCCTCTTCAAATATCTTCTTTATACTTCTATGAACCCTGTTAACTATGTACTTGTCTGTGTCAATAAATCCAAGCCCGCTATAACTGGCTATAACAGCCCCGACGGTGGTCTTTCCTGCACCCATATAACCTATGAGCACGATGTTTTTCATATAAACACCCTTACCATTTATTATACCTGTTTTTTTAGTTCTTTATATATCACTGACATAAGGTTATAAACAGATAACTTTCTCTGAAATGCAGCTGGTATATGAACCACCTTTCACGTCTTTCGCCGTCTACTATCATCCTATAAAGCCATATCATCTTGCCTGACCGTGATAAACTGTTGTATAGATTATACCATCATCTCCAAAGCTGCCGCAACTTTTTCAATTTACGGCAACTTAAAGCCCCGGTCTCCCGAGGCTTTAAACCTATTCGTTTTCCAGTCCAACTCCACTGTACAATCTTTCTTCTTTTTCACTCTTCATCCTTGAAGCTATCTTATCCACTATCAGCGCTATGGCGTTATCGCCGGAGACATTACATGCTGTACCAAAGCTGTCCTGGGTGAGGTAGAGCGCTATCATAAGCGCAAGCTGAGCCTCATTAAACCCAAGCATACTCTGGAGTATTCCCAGGGCTGCCATGACAGCACCACCCGGTACACCGGGAGCTGCCACCATGGTTATCCCAAGCATAAATATAAAACCTGCCATTCCTGAGAGTGTCACTGGCATACCATTGAGCATCATAACCGCTATAGAACACATGGTAAGCGTAATGGTTGAACCAGAAAGGTGTATGGTGGCGCAGAGAGGTACAACAAATTCCCTTATGGCTTTGGAAACACCATTCCTTTCTGCACACTGAACATTTACCGGTATGGTTGCGGCCGATGATTGGGTACCAAGAGCCGTAACATAGCCAGGTATCTGGTTTTTAAGACACTGTATCATACTTTTCCCACTGTAAAGGCTTGCAACAGCAAACTGGAATAGTATTATGATTATGTGGCATGCTATGACTATCACAAACACCTGTCCAAATACTGATAAAATCCTTGCAACTTCGCCGGCATATGTCATATTGGCAAATATACCGGCTATATGAAATGGCAGCAGGGGAATTATTATACCTTTTATTACCATATCTATTATTTTCTGAAACTCAGACATGACGTTGTAAAGCGTTTTCTCTTTTATCGCAGATATACCTATGCCGATGATGAACGCAATTATTATGGCAGCCATAACATCCATGATGGGCGGCATACTAATAGTAAAAAATGGTTTTAATAGTTTTTCTTCTGGATTTGATGCCGCAATATTGCCAGAGACATTGATAATGCCTGGTAAGATTGTCGTCCCTACAAAGAAGGCAAAAAATCCCGCAATCAGTGTAGAACCATAGGCTATGGCAGTGGTGATCCCAAGCAGTTTACCTGCTCCTTTGCCCAGGTCGGCTATTCCTGGTGCCACAAACCCAACAATTATAAGTGGAATTACAAAGCTTAAGAAGTTACCGAAAATAGAGTTAAATGTAGCAAATATCCTGACAAACCATCCTGGAAAGAATCTGCCTATTACTATACCACAGATAATTGCTATGATAAGCCTCGGTAAAAGACCTAATCTTTTTAACATTCAAAATCCTCCTTACTCCTTAGAACTATATATCTTAAGATGTGGTAGCTATTAATTTACCTTATAACCGCTTTCCAAAAGTCTTTTTATAATCCTCATTCCATGTTCTTCATCGCTGGTTTCAAGTACAACCTCAACCTTTGCATACCCTATTGGTACGTCAAGGGCAAGCCTGTCGTGCAGGATAGAAAGTATATTGGCCCCTTCAGCAGCTATAAGTTCAACCATACGGCAGAGTGTACCCGGCTTGTCAGGCATCATAGTACTTATCATAAGTTTTCTGCCCTGTCTTATAAGCCCCCTGTCCATCACTTGAGCCAGTATATTGACATCGATATTACCGCCACTTATGACTGCAGCAACCTTTTTACCCTTTATGTTTATCTTCCCATTTAAAAGTGCAGCTACAGGGACCGCCCCTGCACCCTCCGATACCACCTTGGCCTTCTCCATGAGCAGAAGGATTGCCTCAGCTATCTCATCTTCACCCACCAGCACTATGTCGTCTACATACTTTTTGATAACCTCATAGGTCAGGTTTCCAGGTACCTTTACTGATATACCATCGGCGATAGAGGGTATACAATCGACAATATTCATTTTACCTGACTTAAAAGATTCGTACATTGATGGTGCGTTAGCTGCCTGCACACCTATAACCCTTATGTTGGGCCTTATACTCTTTAGGGCAATGGCCAGGCCTGATATCAAACCACCTCCGCCTATGGGTGCAATTACAATGTCTACATCCGGCATATCATCCAGGATTTCCAGACCTATAGTGCCCTGACCAGCAATAACCATCGGGTCATCAAAGGGGTGAATAAATGTTGCTCCAGTCTCCTCCTGTATCTCTCTTGCCTTCTGGTATGCCTCATCATATATGTTGCCATGCAGAACGACCTCGGCACCATAACTTTTTGTCGCTGTCACCTTTGATATGGGGGCATGTTTAGGCATTACAATGGTTGACTTGATACCAAAGCTGGATGCTGCCAGTGCAACACCCTGGGCATGGTTACCTGCCGACGAGGCAACCACACCATTTGACCTTTCCTTTTCAGTAAGGTGGGCTATCCTGTTGTATGCCCCCCTCAGTTTGAAAGAGCCTGTCTTTTGTAGATTCTCAGTCTTTAAAAATATATTTCCGCCTGTCATGTCGCTAAAAACCTTGTTGTAGACGAGGCCTGTCTCCTCGACCACAGTAGATAGGCATTGCCTTGCCTCCTCAATATCCTTCAGTGCTGGAAAACTCATATTAATCATCTCCTATTTATGTGCAATAAGCTCAATTTCTATCAGAGCACCCCTGGGCAGCGCACTTACTTCAACACAGGAACGGGCAGGAGGGTTTCCCTTAAAATATCTGCCGTAGACCTCATTTACCTTTCCAAAATCACCCATGTTGGTTATGAATACCTGTGTCTTTATCACATTTTCAAAGCTCATTCCTGCTGCTTCAAGGATTGCTTTAAGATTTTCCATAACCCTCTCGGCCTGTGCCTCAATTCCGCCTTCCACAAGTTGACCTGTAACAGGGTCTAAACCTATTTGTCCCGATGTGTATAAAAAGTCTCCAACCATTACCGCCTGTGAATATGGACCGATTGCCGCCGGGGCCTTATCTGTTTTGACAATATTCTTCATCTTTTATCTCTCCCTCTTAATTTTGATTGTCCCATAAAAACAATTTTGACTGCATGCGCAAGTCAGATATAGTCATATGGAAGCGCACTATATAAACCAAAAGAGCAAGCGCCAGAAAAAGTTGTCGAACAACGCAGATGGACTTAAGAGCAATCAATTTTTATTCAGATACCTATAAATGGTATTCTCGGATACAGAGAGCATTTCCGCCACCTGAGACACGGCACCTTTCAGCATGAATATTCCTTTGCTGCTCAAGTTTTGGACAACGGCCATCTTCTCATCAGGAGTCATCCTCTCAGGTGGGATTCCAGTATCCAATATAGTCTTCCTTATTGTGCTGTGGACCAGTTCCTCTATAGAGGTAGCAAAGTGCTCCATCTCACAAGAATCATCCTGTTTTATGTCTCCGCCTATATATCCTTTAAGAAAATCCTGCATGGCAATGGCCTGGGTAATATCGACGTTTACACAAAGCATACCTATAAGCTGACCTGTATCATCCTTCAAAAATAATGTTGACGAACGCAACCTCCTGCCATCTTTTGTCCTGCTTGGATAATTTGCAATAAAGTTTTTTCCCATATACTCTTTTTCCTTTAATAACCTTAACCCTAGGTCAGTCATCGGGCCACCAACTGTTCGCCCGCTTATATGATTATTCCTTATCGCAACTATGGACCTCTCGGGGTCATTTACATCATGAAGTACAACCTCGCAATTACGGCCCATTATATCTGCGATAAAGTCCACCAGCGGTATAAACTCCTCAATTTTTTTCTTTACCCCCTCCATCTCTTCACCTCTTTTCCTTTATATTGTTATATATTCTACACAACTATAAAAATTCCTTCTCACTATAAAAATTTTTTATCATCAAGATAGAAAAATATCACCGGCTGACTGCCGGTGGTATTCTCCATTAAAACTCTACGAACCTGTCCTTCGTAGCACCGCAGATCGGGCATTTCTCCGGAGCTTCATTGGTTGTGGTATATCCACATATTGAGCAAATGTAAATCTTCCCTATCTCTATGTCTTCTCCCTTGTCAACAACCATCTTGGCATCACCGTACATTATCTCATGAATCTTTTCAGCCTCTAAAGCACCGTGGAAGCCCATGTTTGCTGCCTTTTCATCCTGCAGCTGTGCTACAGCCATATAGGCTGGATACATCTCGTTTACCTCAAAGTGTTCACCATCTATGCAGGTCTGGAGATTATCAGATGTGGTATTTACCTCACCCAAATTCCTGTAATGGTTTGTCGCATGTACCTGCTCAGCATAGGCTATAGCTTTAAATAGTCTTGCCACATTCTTTTTGCCTTCCTTTTCCGCTACATCAGAAAATATAAGATACCTCATATGGGCCTGGCTCTCGCCGGCATAAGCTGCCAAAAGGTTCTGTTTTGTCATTTCATGCATATTATCTACCTCCTATAAATTTTGTTTTCTTTAATAATTATTCGACGTTAATAATAATTTTCCTGCTTGATCAAAAAAATTTTTTTGGATCTTTTTATCTTCTTCTATCATAATAACCGGGCATCATACCCGGTTATTTTAACATCATAGCTTTTTTAAATAGATTTTCTTTTATTAATCTGTATGCTTCTTCCGGCCTTTCCTTAATACATAGGTGACCTGTTTGAAGCATCACGTGTATCTTTGAATTATTAATCCCGGCACTTAGTATTTTAGAATACACAGCAGGCGTTAGTATGTCTTCACTGCCGCACAACACAACAGTAGGAACATTTATCCTGTAGAGCTCTGCGGTGCGGTCATAGGCCATGGGCCCTTTGAGGAGGTTTACAAACGGCTTTACCGGCAGATGCTTATTTTTTATACAGTAATGATATGCTGTGTCATGGTTATCCTCAAGGTACGTTGCACCCCAAAGGTAGGGAAAGGCCACATCTACCAGTGCATCCCAGCCTGCTCTCTCTGCAGTTGAAATCCAGCTTTTTATCTTGCTCATAAGCATCCTGTCAGTATGGCTGTAAGAACCTATGAGTGCGAGCGATTTTACCCTATCAGGGTAGTCAATGGCTGCGCTTTGCGCTATAGCACCCCCATTAAAAAGCCCAACAAGGTGGGCATATTCAAGCCCTATATGGTCCATAAGACCAATCAGGTCTTTCACATGCTGCCTTGTGTAATATACCTCATCCGGCTTATCAGACAGGCCTTGCCCGCGTAGGTCATAGGTTATAATACGAAATTCATTTTCCATGCACTGGATAATTTCAGACCAGACCAGAGAATCCAGGTATACCCCATTTACAAAAATGATTGGCTCACCCTCAGGATTTCCACTCTCTTCGTAGTATATCTTTACATCTTTAGAATTAAATACAGCCATAAAATCAACTCCTTAATGTCATATAGGCCGGTGTTTATACCGGCCTCAGGAGGGGTCACCATATCTTTAACTCCTCTGCCTGCCTTTTTAACTCCACCCTGAAGTTGGGATGAGCTATGGCGATGAGGTTATTTACCCTGTCCATCACGGACCTACCTCTCAGCGGGGCAATACCATATTCTGTAACCACATAGTCTACATCGTTTTTCGACAGGGTCACAAGAAAACAGACTCCAACAAATTTTCTGAACATATTTTAATATAAAAGATAGTGTAAAATTTTATTAGGTCACTTAGCAGGAAAAATCAGTCTTGATGTAGAAATAAGACCTCACCATCCTATAATCCGGATGAGTATAAAACTCA
>NZ_VTPS01000015.1 GCF_008274215.1 Calorimonas adulescens
ACAGCTTATACGGGTACTTCGGTACCCGTATTTGCTTTTACGCAATAAAAAAAAGCGCTGTTGCACAATGAACTATTTAGTCCATTGTGCAACAGCCCCATATTTTACATGACCTTACATTTCAAAGCCAGTTCTATAATTCTCTTCAATGGTCTCCGATATTTTTTTACTTTTATCTTGAAACATTATACACTTGAATACACATTTACAGTAGGTTATACTAAAACAGAAGGGGGGAGAGGATTGAAACGCATTGATACTGTTTATGAGACTGTGAGGGAATTATGCGATAAGCAGTTGATAAATGGGAAATGCACAGGTGTATCCGCTTATGAGGTAGCAAAACTTTTAAATCTGCAGAGGACAAATGTAAGTGCTGACCTCAATAGGCTTTGTAAAGAGGGTAAGCTTATAAAAATTGAAGGTAAACCTGTACTCTTTAAGATAAACAATGGGTTTGAGGAAAACGTTAATCAAAATAATCTGCTTTCTGAAGAATTTAATAACCTGATAGGATATGACGCCAGCTTAAAGGGGCCTATATTAGCTGCTCAGGCTGCTATTGTATATCCGCCAAGAGGGCTTAATACCTTGATTGTAGGAGAAACAGGTGTTGGCAAATCTATGTTTGCAGAATTGATGTATAGATATGCCAAGAAGATAGGCCATATTTCACCAAATGGTGAGTTTATCACCTTCAATTGTGCAGATTATGCCAACAACCCTCAACTTTTAATTTCTCAGCTCTTTGGTGTGAAGAAGGGCGCATATACGGGTGCAGATAGGGACAGGGATGGCCTGGTGGCCAAGGCTGACGGCGGTATACTGTTTTTGGATGAGGTGCACAGACTACCACCTGAGGGGCAGGAGATGCTCTTTACCCTTATGGACAAGGGCATGTATAAAGCCCTTGGCGAGGTGGATAATACCCGTAAGGCTAATGTACTTATCATATGTGCCACAACTGAAAATCCCGAATCTGCTCTTTTAAAGACATTTGTACGCAGGATACCTGTTCTGATAAAGCTGCCGCCGCTTAGAGAAAGGACATTAAAGGAGCGATATGAACTTTTGAAGTTCTTCTTGAAAAATGAGGCTACAAGAATCGGCAGGTATATAATAGTCAGTGCTAACGCTTTAAAATCTCTCCTCTTATATGACTGCACAAATAATGTAGGTGGACTTAAATCTGATATACAGCTTGCATGTGCAAGGGCTTTTTTGACAAGCACGATGAAAGGGTTGAGCAGTGTGGAGCTTAGAAGTGCAGACCTCCCTGAATATGTGAGGATAGCACTCAGGTATGTAAACGGAAAAGAGGCTCAACTTAGAGAGATGGGTATAGGAGAAAACGAGATTATATTTAAGGGCAATGAGACGATAGAGGTAACACCATCAACCAATATAGAAAATGAGCCAAGTATATATGATATGATAGATAACAAGAGGAAAGAACTTATTGAAAAAGGCCTTAGCAGTGAGGAGATAAACTTTCTTATTGGGGTTGATATTAACTCATATTTCAGGAGATTTATAGGCAGATTTGACAGTATCAATAATGATGAGCTCTATAAGATAGTAGATAAACAGCTTGTTGAAACAGTAAGGAGCTTTTTAAGTGAGGCCTCTAAAAATCTTGATAGGCTTTTTGCCTCCAAAACATTCTTTGGCCTGTGTATCCATCTGTCTAGTACAATGGAGAGGATGAAAAAGGGTCTACCAATTGTAAACTATCAATTGGAGGAGATACAAAAGAGCCATCCTGAAGAATACAAAGAGGCATTAAAGCTAAAGGATATGATAAAGCAGGAATGGGATATAGAGCTTCCTGATGATGAGGTTGGCTATATAGCAATGTTTCTTACATTGGAAGACACCATAGATGAGAATACACATGTAGGCGTTGTTGTTGCAATGCATGGAAGCTCGACTGCATCTTCTATGGTGGATGTGGTGAATAAACTCCTTGGTGTAAGCCATGCAAAAGGTTATGATATGCCTCTTGATCAGAAACCCGAGGAAGCTCTTTTAAGGCTTAAAGATCTTATAATATCAGCTAACAATGGAAAGGGTGTAATCCTGCTTTACGATATGGGTTCGTTTGGTATGATGGGAGATGTCATATACGAAGAGACCGGTATACCAATAAGGTCTATGGATATGGTAAGTACCCCAATTGCTCTTGAAGCTACAAGGAAGGCACTGTTCAATACGACACTGGATGAGGTTTTTGATGCTCTAAAACTTTCCAGCGGTTACGATTCTAGAATACAGCTGGATGTAAGAAGAGAAAAATCGTCTCAAGATAGTATTATTTTGTCTGTATGTGCTACAGGGTTAGGCAGCGCTGTGAAGTTGAGAAACTATGTAGAAGACAGAATTGACTTGAAGGGTATAGAAATATTGCCACTAGGTGTAACTAATAGAGAAGTCTTCATAAATAAAATCAAGGATATAAAGTATAATAAGGAAATCATAGCAGTAATAGGTTCTATAAACCCCGGACTATATGACATACCGTTTTTCTCGGCAGCAGACATATTTAGAAAAGAAAGGCTCAGTGAGCTGCAGTATTTGATAGATAGCAGTTGTTTTAAAAATGATATATACAAAAATATGGAAGATGTATTGGAAAAAGAAATGTCTCTTTATGATGTCGATTTTTTGATGAGAGAAATCAAAACAATAATTATTACCATTGGGGAAGTAATAAATAGAAAAATAGATGATGACACATCGGTAGGAATTATACTTCACATAGCATGTCTTGTCGAAAAGATGCTGAAAGACAGCTCATATCATAATACAATGAAAGAAGATGTGAAAAAGAGAATTATACAAGGAAATGAAGAAATCTATGAGAGACTTCAAGGGATTTTTAATTCGATTGAAGAACATTATAATATAAAAATAGGTGAAGATGAAATTTTATATCTGATGGACATCATACTGTAGGTTTAAACCTGCAGTTTTTATTTATACACTATTATACAGATCTTTTGTTCTGGGGAATCGTTTGCCTATATAAATGATACACATTTATACAATGTACTGCTTTTAGGATTTTTAAAATAGATTTTTTATGTAAAAACCGTTTAATTTCCTGTACTGGCATGGAAATTGCTTCAACAAATAAGTGATAAAAACGTAGGAGGGTTATTTATGAAAATATTATTGGTATGCGCAGCAGGTATGAGTACAAGTTTAGTTGTAGAAAAAATGAAAAAGGCAGTTAAACCTGAATATAGGGAGGTGGTGATAGATGCGGTACCTGTAGACCAATTTGAAGAGGTTGTAAAGGACTACGATGTAGTTCTTTTAGGGCCACAAATAAGGTATAAAAAGAAAGATTTTGAAAAGATTACAGGTGAATTGGGCATACCCCTGGAGGTAATTAACCCTACTGATTATGGGATGGTAAGAGGCGATAAAATTTTAGAACAAGCATTAAAGCTAACCCAAAAACAATAAAGGAGTGATATTATGAATTTTTCTGAGAGATTAAATTCAGTTTTAGAAAACTACCTATTACCAATTGGCGGTGCTCTGGGGAATCAGAGACATTTGAAAGCCATGCGTGATGGACTGATATACGCTATTCCATTTACAATTATGGGTGGCTTGGTTTTGATTGTTGGAAATCCGCCTATTGGGGAAAATGTGACTGAAAGTAATATATTTTTAAAAATCATGGTTGCTTGGAGAGACTGGGCAGCTGCTAATTCTGCAGTTATAAACATGCCATATAGCATGACTATGGGAATAATGGCTTTATTTGTAGCAATAGGTGTGGCATACAATTTGGCAAGAAGCTATAAGATGGATACTCTTTCAGCTTCGACAATTTCAGCTGCTACATTTCTGATAGTAGCAGCACCCATTAAAGATGGAAATATACCTGCTAACTATATAGATGCTAAGGGCATTTTTACAGCAATAATTGTCGGATTGGTTACTGTGGAGATAACGCGCTTTTTAAAGTCGAATAATATTACTATAAAAATGCCTGAAGGAGTACCACCAGCCGTCTCTTCATCATTTGACGCCTTGATACCACTGGCTGTAAATGTTCTAGTTTTTTACTTTATAAGCTTGATAGTTCAAAATTTAAGCGGCATGATTATACCCCAAGCTATTATGACTGCTTTGACTCCGGCGGTGAAAGCCGTAGATTCTGCACCAGCAATCTTTATATTTTCAACAATTTCTCAACTTTTCTGGTTTATTGGTATACATGGTGCAGCACTTGTAGGAGCGATTTTGGATCCATTTAAATTAGCTAACGTTGCGGCAAATGCTGAGGCTTATATGACCTATCAACCACTCCCACATATATTTACAGATACCTTTTGGGCTTACTATATTACTCTTGGTGGTTCTGGAGCTACATTAGGTCTTACACTTCTTTATCTTAGGAGTAAGTCTAAACAGTTAAATGCCATTGGAAAAGTTGCAATTTTGCCTGCCTTATTTAACATAAATGAACCCATAATATTTGGTACGCCTATGGTTTTAAATCCAATCATGCTTATACCATTTGTATTTGTACAGGGTATAAATGGAGTAATATCATACTATGTTGTTAAAATAGGACTTGTAAATGCTTCATTTGCAAGTGTGCCGTGGACTACTCCAGCACCCATAGGAGCCTTTTTAGCTACAATGGATTGGAGGGCCATTATACTGGTGTTTGCATTACTTATACTTGATATGGTCTTGTATTATCCATTCTTTAAAATATATGAAAAACAGTTGATTGAACAAGAGGGCGAGGAAGAGGGTATTCAAGAAGAAGTCGTATAAAATTTTCAATAGTGAGGGACGAGGCGAATGGACTTTGAACAGATTGTGTTTGAGATCATAGTACATGCAGGAAATGCCAGGAGCGATGCCTTTGAGGCATTAGCATCTGCAAGAGAGGGTAATTTTAATGAAGCCTATAAATTAATAGATAAGGTTAAAGAAGAGCTACAGAAAGCTCACGAAATTCAAAACAATCTAATTAGTTTGGAGGCAGAAGGCGAACATATACAACCAAACCTACTTTTAGTCCATGCTGAAGATCATTTGATGAATGCTATATTGGCCAAAGACTTAATTATAGAGCTTATTCATCTATATGAGGATAATCAAAAGTGTATGGTTAAGAAATGAGTGGCGAGAGTTAATAATGTTTCTAATACATGATAAACTGCATTAAGATAATGTATTTCGAAAAGATAATACATTTTAATTGAGACAACCTATAAAATATAAATATAATAATTTTACAGTGGCCGCTGTATAAAAGATAAACTGGAAATGATTTAAATTTTTAGTTTATAAAAGATTGTAGAATTATTGTTCTCAATTATGAAAGGGATGGTTATATATGTATCATGAAGAATTAAAAAGTTTTCCAGAGGGATTCCTATGGGGAGCCTCAACTTCTGCCTATCAGGTAGAAGGGGCATGGAATGAAGATGGAAAAGGCCCCTCAGTTATTGATATGGCAAAGTATCCTGAAGGTACATCTGATTTTAAGGTTGCAAGCGATCATTATCACCGTTATAAAGAAGATGTGGCTTTATTTGCGGAAATGGGGCTAAAAGCTTATCGTTTTTCGGTTGCATGGACACGAATTTTTCCTCAAGGCACTGGAGAAATTAACCAAAAAGGTATTGCCTTTTATGATAGTTTAATTAATGAACTGCTGGAACACAATATAGAGCCTATTGTAACTATATACCATTTTGATTTGCCTTATGCTTTGCAACAGAAAGGGGGATGGTTAAACAGGGAAACCATTGATGCATATGTGAATTATGCTAAGACATTATTTACTTATTTCGGTAACAAGGTCAAATATTGGCTTACTATTAATGAGCAAAATATGATGATTTTACATGGTAGTAATATCGGTGTATTTGATAAAAATATACAGAATCAGAGAAAAGAATTGTTTCAACAAAACCACAATATGTTTGTAGCACAGGCTAAAGTAATAAAAATGTGTCATGAAATGTGCCCGAATGCAAAAATAGGGCCTGCTCCAAATATTTCTTCTATATATCCAGCTAGTTGTAAGCCAGAAGATGTTTTAGCTGCCAATAATTTTTCATCTATACGTAATTGGTTGTACTTGGATATACCAGTATTCGGCCGTTATAACAGTGTAGCATGGAGTTATATGGAAGAAAAAAGTTATACACCGACGGTTCAAGATGATGATATGGAAATAATAGCCTCAGGCAAACCTGATTTTATTGCTTTTAACTATTACCGCACAACAACAGTAACCAAAAATGAATATGATAATTATTTAGCAGATTCAAGAGATGAGCAGCCACTTGATACGGCTGAATCAGGGGTTTATACGGTATCATCCAATCCACATTTAGAAAAAACACAATTTAATTGGGAGATAGATCCCGTTGGTTTTAGAGTTACGCTTAGAGAATTAAATGAAAGATATAATCTGCCACTTTTAGTGACCGAAAATGGGTTGGGTGCTCTTGACAGGTTAGAAGATGGTGATGTTATAAATGATGATTACCGTATTGAATATTTACGTAAGCACATAGAACAGGCAAGACTTGCAATTACAGATGGAGTGCAATTGATTGGTTACTGCCCGTGGTCGGCTATTGATCTGGTTAGTACACATGAAGGGTTTAGCAAACATTATGGATTCATTTATGTCAATCGTGATGAATCTGACTTAAAGGATTTAAGAAGGATAAAAAAGAAGAGTTTCTACTGGTACAAAAAGACTATTGCATCAAATGGTGAGATATTTTGATTAAATCGTTTTGATAAATTAAGTAAAACAGGAAAGTAAAATAAGACTCATTATGATAGCCTTGTATAAATAAAATTATATAGGGCTATCGTTTTTTTATGCTGTGTGTACTCTAATAAAAGACATTTTTTAAGGTTATATCCGTTATATATGGACTATTCTAAAATTTTTTTAAAAAGCATGAAATGCTCTTGACTATAGCAAATTATACTTTTATAATTATATCATCAAGCATAAATATAAGTAATAATAACTAGTCAGTATTTTTTGTTTGTTGGGATTTACAGACACGTTATGGATAAAAACAATTGGGTTTTTATCCGATTTTTATTAGTTTTTGTGCATAGTAAGTTGGAGGTGGTGAAAGATAAGAGATACTTGATTGCTTGGTATTGGAAAATTGAAATTTAGAAACGAGGGGGAAGTTTATGAAGAAAGGTTTGTTGGCAATTTTGGCGCTGCTAATGGTCTTATCGCTGGTGGTTGCTGGGTGTGGCGGTCAGCAGGCGCAGCAGTCTCAAGGTGGTGGCGGAAGCTCTGGGGATACAATTAAAATAGGCGCCAATTTTGAGCTTACAGGTACTATGGCTGCATATGGGAGAACTTCTGTCAATGCGATAAAGATGGCCGCTGACGAATGGAACGCTAAGGGAGGCCTGCTGGGCAAACAGATTGAAGTTGTAGAGGCCGACAACAAGTCTCTTCCTGATGAATCTACCAATGCTGCGACCAGGCTTGTAACTCAGGATAAGGTTGTTGCTATAATAGGTACTTCTGCCAGCACAACCACGCTGGGTATGGTGCCTGTGGTGCAGCAGTATAAAATTCCTACCATTGCTACTACGGCTACAAACCCTGACGTGACAGTGGATCCTAAGAGCCAGGAGACATACAAGTATATGTTCAGGGCATGCTTTATAGACCCGTTCCAGGGTGTTGTGGGTGCTAACTTTGCATATAACGATTTGGGTGCCAGAACCGCAGTCTTGTATATTGATGAAAAGGATGCTTTTTCAATTGGCCTGGCCAAGTTCTTCAAGGAAAACTTTGAGAAGCTCGGTGGCAAGATACTCTCTGAGGAACATTATGTGGCGGGCGACCAGGACTTCAGGTCTACCCTTACCAAGATACAGTCTATGAATCCAGATGTTATATATGAGCCTGGACATTATCAAGAGACAGGTATGATAATAAAACAGGCCAGGGAGATGGGCATAACCACACCAATAGTTGGTGGTGATGGTTGGGATTCTCCAGACCTTGTAAAGATAGCAGGGGCAGAAAATATGAACAATGTGTTTATGAGTAACCACTTTATACCATCTGACCCTGATCCAAAAATCCAAAATTTCGTTAAGGCATACAAGGACAAATTTGGAGAAATGCCAGATGCCAAGGCAGTATTAGCCTATGAGGCAGCGAACATTATGTTCACGGGCATAAAGAATGCCAATTCTACCAATGGGGATGACATAGTAGCTGCCTTAGAGGGGTTAAAAGACTATCCAGGCCTTACAGGTAACATTACTTTTGATAAACAACACAATCCTGTAAAACCAGCTATCATCATTGAGTTTAAGAATGGTGAACAGGTAATGAGGGGCAGAGTTAACCCGTAATACGATGATTTAGCAGATCAAATTCATATTTATAGGCGAGGTTTTTGCCTCGCCTATAATAAATTTTGAGGGAGGAGGAAATACATGGAGCAGTTTATGCAGCAGATGATAAATGGTTTCTCTCTGGGAAGCATATATGCACTTATTGCCCTGGGGTACACCATGGTATATGGAATTATAAAACTTATAAATTTTGCCCATGGCGACATATATATGCTTGGTGCTTTCGCAGGATTTTTTGCTATTTCAGCCTTTCATTTGGGTTTTATACCTTCACTTATTATTTCAATGGCTATATGCGCCCTGGCAGGCATGTTTATTGAAAAAGTCGCCTACAAGCCCCTGAGGACAGCTCCAAGAATATCAATGTTGATTACAGCAATAGGAGTATCTCTTTTTCTTGAAAATGGGGGGCTTCTGGTATTTTCACCCTCAATAAGGACCTTTCCAACAATATTTCCTGTAAAGACATATTCCATCTTTGGCGGCATTGTTAAGCTAACTGTGAAAGACATTGTAGTATTTTTAGTAATGATAGTGATGCTCATAATACTGCAATATCTTGTTTACCGGACTAAAATAGGAAAGGCAATGAGGGCTGTCTCCTTTGACAAGGATGCAGCAGGCCTCATGGGCGTGGATGTAGATACAACCATTTCTTACACTTTTGCAATAGGTTCGGCATTGGCAGCAGTGGCAGGCGTGCTTGTGGGCATATACTACAACTCCGTATGGCCTCTAATGGGGATTATGCCAGGACTTAAGGCATTCATAGCTGCGGTCCTGGGAGGCATAGGTATAATACCCGGTGCTGTGCTGGGAGGACTTATGATTGGTGTTATCGAGACCCTGGTTGCCGGATATGGCAATTCCCTCTACAGAGACGGCGTAGCCTTTGCAATACTGATTATTGTCCTTCTTTTAAAACCATCAGGGCTTCTTGGCAAAAACGAGAGAGAGAAGGTGTAACATGGAGAGGAACGCATTGAAAAAGGATTTTATGGTGCTTATAGCAATCGTAATTTTTTATGCTGTCATACAGGTTCTTATGCAGACGGGGGTAATTGGCCCTTACTATTCTTTAAATCTGATACTTATGTGCATTAATATTATGTTAGCTGTCAGCCTAAACCTTATAAACGGCTTTCTGGGACAGTTTTCCATAGGCCATGCAGGACTTATGTCTGTTGGGGCATATACCTCGGCGATATTGACATACTATTATGATATGCCTCTTGCAGTGGCTTTAATTGTAGGGGCACTATCTGCTTCTCTGGCAGGCCTTATAGTAGCTGTACCTACACTGAGGCTTAAAGGCGATTATTTAGGTATTGCTACCCTGGGTTTTGGAGAAATAATAAGGGTTTTCTTTCTCACCAATGACACCGTAGGAGGAGCCAAGGGATTTTTTGGAATACCCAAGCTAACCACATGGACATGGGCATATTTTGTTATGGTACTCACCATAGTTGTCATAAAGAACTTTATTAATTCCAGCTATGGCAGGAGCTGTATAGCTATAAGGGAGAATGAAATTGCGGCTGAGGCTATGGGAATCAATACTACAAGGTATAAGATACTGGCCTTTACTATAGGTGCCTTTTTTGCCGGGGCCGCAGGCGCATTGTATGCTCATAACTTCTATACAATTCAACCAGAACAGTTTAATTTTATGAAATCCTTTGATATAATGACAATGGTGGTATTAGGGGGACAGGGTTCTATAACCGGCAGTATTGTTGGAGCCGTTGCTGTTACACTTTTGAACGCAGCACTTTCAAGCCTTGCAGCCTTAAGGATGGTTATCTACTCATTACTGCTTATCATTATGATGTTATTCAGACCGCAGGGGCTGTTTGGCATTACTGAATTTACGATAGACCAGGTCCTGGGAAGGAGGGGCAGACTTGGAAAATCTGCTTGAAATAAAGCATCTGTCTAAGAACTTTGGAGGTATTGAGGCACTCAAGGATGTTAATATAAATGTAGAAAGGAATGGTCTTGTTGGTCTTATAGGGCCTAATGGGGCAGGAAAGACCACAATATTTAACCTTATTACCGGTGAATATGTGCCTACCTCTGGGAGTGTGATATTTGATGGCAAAGAGCTTGCCAACCACCACCCTTATCAGGTGGCAGCATTAGGTATAACCAGGACGTTCCAGAATATAAGGCTGTTTTCAGATCTATCCGTGCTGGATAATGTGAGGATTGCGTGTCATCTCCATGTAAAATACAGTGTTTTTGACTCGATAATACATGGCAGGAGGTTTGTTGAAGGAGAAAAGGAAATATATGATAGGTCTATGGAGCTTCTAAAGATCTTTAAGCTGGAAAATAAAAGGGATGAGTTGGCTAAAAACCTTCCGTATGGAGAACAAAGGCGCCTTGAGATAACCAGAGCCCTTGCGACCAATCCAAAGCTGCTTTTGCTGGATGAGCCTGCGGCAGGCATGAATCCCCAGGAGACAGAAGATCTTATGGAGACCATCAGATTTTTGAGGGATGGGATGAACATAACCATACTGCTTATTGAGCATGATATGCATCTGGTCATGGGTATATGCGAGAAGATATATGTACTGGATTTTGGTAAGGTGATAGCTGAGGGAGACCCCACCTCCATACAGCACGATCCAAAGGTTATTGAGGCATATCTGGGGACAGCTTATCTTGAAGGGGGCAAAGTAAATGCTTGAGGTTAAAGACCTGCATGTATACTATGGTGCTATACATGCCTTAAAGGGAATTTCATTTAAGGTTGAGGACGGAGAAATAGTAACGATAATAGGCGCAAATGGAGCCGGTAAGTCTACAACACTCAGGACTATCTCTGGCCTTTTGAGACCTAAAACAGGGGAAATTATATTAAATGGAGTCCATTTAGAAAAAATGAAGGCAAAGGATATTGTGAAAATGGGGGTTTGCCAGGTTCCAGAGGGCAGGAGAATTTTTGCTAATATGAGTGTCCAAGAAAATCTTGAACTGGGCGCATATCTGAGAAACGACAGGGATGGGATAAAAAAAGACTTTGACAGGGTATTTTCACTCTTCCCCCGGCTTGCAGAGAGAAAGTCTCAGATTGCAGGTACCCTTTCTGGTGGAGAACAGCAGATGCTGGCCATAGGGAGGGCCTTGATGTCGAGGCCCAGGATTATATTGATGGATGAGCCGTCGATGGGCCTGGCGCCGATACTTGTTGAGCAGATATTCAATGTAATTAAGGAAATAAACAGCGAGGGTACTACAGTCCTATTAGTTGAGCAAAATGCGTATATGGCGCTTGTAACGGCAAAGAAAGCCTATGTCCTTGAGACTGGAAACATAGTAATGGGCGGTACGGCGTCTGAACTATTGAATAATGAAGAGGTAAGAAGGGCATATTTAGGATAAGGAGGGATGACAAATCGTCATCCCTTATTTGCTATACCTTTCCTATAGCTTTTTGGGCCTGATATGCTATATTGTATACTGCATATGTCACGACAGTATTTATTGCAGCAGTTGGTATGACCACCGTGGTCACCAATACTGAGAAGGCGAGTGGTAGACCACCTACAACAGCAGAAGCTATGGCAAGAAACACTATGCCGCTTTCCATTGTGCCAATGAAAGCAATCACAGGTATAGCAATATGCCTGTTAAACCTTGCAGTGAGCCTTATGAGCGTAACAACAACAAAGGCTGTTATTATTTCCTCGATGAAGTTTGCCACCTGACCGCCAGGGAAGGTTGTTGTCAAGGCTGCAAATATTCCTCCTAAGAAGCCACCAAGCAGTGCATTTTGGTATACCGGGTTAATAAACAATGCAACGAATAGCATGGCGAGAAGGAAGTTTGGTTTCATACTACCCATTATGGGTGGTGTTATCTGATGGAGTACAAGGCCAATAGCCATTAGAAGGGCTGTGAGTATACTGTCCCTCAATTTCATAATACCAACACTCCTTTTTAAATTTAATAGTAATTTTAGTGGTATCATATATCCTTCACGTCATAGGCCATCACCCCATGTCCGATAAAATAAAAAAGCCTTTCGTCCCTATAGGGACGAAAGGCTATCTTCCGTGGTGCCACCCTTATGAGGTTTCCCTCACTCATCCGGGTACTAACATACCCTGTCCTTGTGATAACGGAGGACACGTCCGTGATGAGCTACTTATATTTCGCCCACCCTTCTAAGGAGCCCATTCACTCATGGATAAGGTATCGCCTTTCCACCGCCGGCGACTCTCTTTGACCTATCCTTTGAGTTACTATTCTCCCTCATCGAATTTATTTTATTTATTATAGTCTACTACCTTATTACTGCAACGTCAAGTAGTTTTTTATTTAATTGCTTATATCTTTATAGACCTGTTAAAGCGGTAATATAAGATAGCTTAGAAGATTGACAGTATTTTTAACTTATCTTCTGCCCTTTTTATCGTCTCATAGCGTTTATCCCTATAGATATGGGCAGTAAATTTTTTCTTTAAAAATTTGACATTAGAGTTATAATAAAGGGGGGTGAAATATTTTGTGAGGTGAATCATATTGACATTATTGGAACTGGCAATTGTTTTAGGCGTGGCAAGGCTGGGTGGATACATAGCGGCCAGATTTGAGCAGCCTAACGTACTGGGGCAGATAATAGCGGGCATTATTGTGGGACCTTCTCTACTGAATATTGTCAGTAACTCCGATATACTGGAGAGCATGGCGGAGATTGGCGTGATACTGCTCATGTTTCTTGCTGGAACAGAGACAAACTTAGACGACCTTGTTTCCTCAGGAGTATCGTCAACAATTATCGCCATTGGTGGAGTGTTTCTGCCTTTTGTTTTAGGTTTTGGCGCATCCAGGGTTGAGGGCATATCTTTGAATGAAGCATTATTTATTGGGACTATATTAACAGCTACATCGGTTAGCATAAGCGTGCAGACTTTGAGGGAGATACATAAGTTAAACTCAAAAGAGGGCATTGCCATCATGGGGGCGGCCGTTATTGATGATGTCATAGGTATCATCTTTCTTACAGTAGTGGTGGGATATGTGTCAGGCAAATCGGGTATTGTGCCCATGATAGAAAATCTTCTTTTATTTTTTACACTGGTTATAGTAATCGGGTTTCTTGTATCCAGATATTTAGATAAACTGGATATGGCTCTCAAACAGGGCGACAGGATAGTAACAATAGCTTTAGTATTTTGCTTTGTCATGTCTTACATTGCAGATAAATCCGGGATAGCAACTATTACTGGAGCTTATATAGCAGGTATTATCCTGTCTACGACGCCGTATAGAGAGAAGGTTATACACGGTATTGACCCTATAGCCTATCTTGTCTTTACTCCTATATTTTTTGTAAGCATAGGTCTTAAGGCAGATATAAAGACATTGACAGAGGGTATTGTCTTTAGCCTCATAATAATAGCTGCCTCCGTAGTTGGTAAAATTATAGGCTGTGGCCTTATGGCAAAGGCTGTTGGATTTGATTGGAAAGGTGCACTCTCTGTAGGTATCGGCATGATACCCAGGGGTGAGGTGGCCCTGATCATAGTTAACCTTGGCTTGAAGATGGGCATTGTTACACCCAGGCTTTTTACAACTTCAGTACTTGTGGTGCTTGTTACAACGCTCATTACACCACCTCTTTTAAAAATGTCTTTCTCACGGGAATTGTCAAGCGAGGGTGAATAAAGGAGGGGACATATATGTATCTTTTTGTTGTAGTGTTAAACAGGGTGGAGTATCTTGACAAATTACTTATCACCATGAGGGAACACGGGGCTAAAGGGGCAACGGTACTGGACTCTGTTGGTTCTGGAAGGATTATTAAAAATTTTGACGAGGCCAGGCCTATGATAGCCAGCATAAGGAGGCTTAGGGAAGAAGAGTTTTCTACCAACAAGACCATTTTTTCAGTGTTGGAGACCCGTTCTCAGGTTGATGAGATAGCTGATGCCATAGAAAAGGCCATAGGCAATTTTTCTGATAAGGAGATGGGTATAATGTTTTCCATCCCTCTGGACATGGTGAGGGGTGGCGCACTGGAGCGGTATATAAGAAGCAAGGGTCATTTTGAATGAATATATAATCCCATCTGCGAATAGATTAAGGTGAGGTGTTAACATGGATCCTTTGTCTATTTCGCTGATGGGACTTTTTATAGGTACAATCGGTACAGGACTTGGTGGCACAGTTGCTCTTTTTTACAGAAATCCATCGAGAAGGTTTTTAGGCCTGGCCATAGCAGTTTCCGGCGGGCTTATGCTTTCTGTGGTCTGCTTTGACCTGCTGCCTGAGGCATTTGATATATCAGGCCTTAGTTATACCTTGATAGGAGTAGTCATTGGTGTTATTATTGTTATGATAATGGAGCAAAAGATGCAGGAGCAGAATGGCAACCAGGGCTTTGAGTATTTGAGGACGGGTCTTTTGATGGGTGTAGCTATAGCACTGCATAATCTGCCTGAGGGCCTGGCCGTAGGTTCCTCTTTCGCTGCATCTCAAAGCGTGGGCCTGAGTATGGCTCTGGTGATTGGACTGCATGACTTCCCCGAAGGGCTTTCCATGGCAGCTCCTCTCATGGCAGGGGGTATGAGAGGAGCTATGGTACTTTATTATACCATATTATCAGGGATACCAACAGGAATTGGTGCTTTTATAGGTGCATATCTGGGTGAAATATCACCTGACCTGATTGCTTTAAATATGGGGATAGCAGCAGGGTGCATGCTGTATATAACATGCGACGAAATGTTCCCCATGGCAAGAGACCTCCACAAGGGAAGGCTCACAGCCGTTGGCATACTCTTTGGCATAATACTCGGGATAATAATTACGGAGATGTTGTAGATGACTGAGATTTACTGGATTGATGAAAATAATATTGACGATAACCTGCTTTTTAAAGCGGCTAAGGTTTTAAGAGATGGCGGCATTGCCGCCTTTCCTACAGAGACGGTTTATGGTTTGGGAGCAAATGCATTGGACAGTAAAGCAGTGAAGAAGATATTCCGGGCCAAGGGAAGACCCAGTGATAATCCACTGATTGTCCATGTGGCAGACTATGAGGGCATTTTTCCTCTTGTTGCTGAAATAAATGAAGCAGCTGAAACGCTTATACACCGGTTTATGCCCGGGCCTATAACAATTGTAATGAAAAAATCCACAGCCATACCAGATGAGGTGACTGCAGGGCTGGATACGGTTGGCATAAGGATGCCATCTCACAAGATTGCCTCAAGGCTTATAAAGCTGGCCGGCGTCCCGGTGGCTGCACCCAGTGCTAACCTTTCAGGGAAGCCAAGCCCTACGAGGCCTGAACATGTTATACATGATATGGACGGCAGGGTTGATGTTATAATAGCTGACGGGATATGCGATATAGGAGTGGAGTCTACAGTTGTAGATGTCACAGGGGATGTGCCAGTGATATTAAGGCCAGGTGGGGTTACTTTTGAAGAACTGCAATCCGTCCTTGGGAAGGTAGAGATAGACCCGGCCGTTTTAAGAAAACCGGATAAAAATCTTGTGGCTAAAGCACCAGGAATGAAGTATACACACTATTCGCCTGATGCAGATGTGGTAATTGTTGCCGGCCCGTCTGAAATGGTAGCAGCAGAAGTAAACAGACTGGCCAAAGAGGATATGGCAGAGGGCAAAAAAGTAGCTGTCCTGGCCAGTGATGAAACATCAGGATTGTATGATATAATGGTAGTGCCGATTGGCTCACAGAAGGACAAACTTTCCATATCCAGCAGGATTTTTGATGCCTTAAGAAGGTTAGACGAACTTGGTGTAGACAAGGCATATGCAGAGGCTGTTGACGAAGAAGGGTTGGGCCTGGCCATAATGAACCGCATGAAAAAGGCGGCTGGGTATAGAATTATAAAGGTGGGTGAAAAATGAAGGTGCTTTTTGTATGCACGGGAAATACGTGCAGAAGTCCGATGGCAGCAGGTATTTTAAAGAAGATGTTAAAGGACCGTGGGATAGAAAACGTTGAAGTCGATTCCTGCGGGTTTGTGGAGGAGGGATTGCCGGCATCACAATATGCCATAGAGGTGTCCGGAGAGCATGGTGTGGATATCTCGGGCCATAGGTCGAAGGTAATAAATAAAGCGCTGATAGATGAGAGTTCAATAATCCTTACCATGTCAAAACGTCACAAGGACGAGGTCATAAAGCTGTCACCGGATGCGCAGGAAAAGGCCTTTACCATTACTGAGTTTGTTGATGAGGATGGAGAAATAGAAGACCCCATAGGCATGGGCAAAGATATGTACGAAAGGACATTTAAGAAACTGTATGGGATACTGGAAAGGGTTATTGACAAAATAGACGATCTAAAATAGATGCTGCTTAAGGTTGCCATTACAATAGCATCAAAAATATGTTACAAAATGGTTAAATTTTTGTGTAACCTATGGAAAAATTAGGACAGATAATTTACAATAGAAGGGAGTATAAAACATGAGACTGGCTATAGGGAGCGATCATGGTGGATTCACACTGAAAGAGAGCATAAAGAAACATCTTTTAGAACGTGGTATTGAAGTTGAGGACTTTGGCATATTTTCTGAGGAGTCTGTGGATTATCCAGACTATGCACTGAGGGTAGGTGAAGCGGTGGCAGATGGCAGGTTTGATGGTGGGATCCTGTGCTGTGGCACAGGGATTGGTATGAGTATAGCTGCCAACAAGGTTAAAGGGATAAGGGCGGCTCATGTTACTGACTGCTTTTCGGCAAGGTATGCTAAGGAACATAACAATGCCAATATCATATGCCTTGGTGGCAGGATAACAGGGCCCGGCCTGGCCGATATGATAGTAGACCAGTGGTTGGATGCCGAGTTTCAGGGTGGCAGACACTCAAGAAGGATTGAAAAGATCAGTGATATTGAAACTAAATACCTGCATGGGGAGGAATGCTGATGTACGACTACTGTGAGAATGTCCACGTTATTGATCATCCATTGATACAACATAAACTGGCGCTTATAAGGGATATCAACACCGGCTCAAAGGATTTCAGAGAATTGTTGGAGGAGGTAGCTATGCTCATGGCCTATGAGGTGACAAGGAATCTTCCAACAGAAGAGGTAGAAGTCAGGACCCCTGTGGGTATTGCCAAATGCAAGGTTATGAGCGGGAAGAAGCTTGGCATCATACCGATATTGAGGGCGGGCCTTGGGATGGTAAATGGCATATTAGAGCTGGTGCCTACAGCCAAGGTTGGGCACATTGGCCTGTATAGAGACCCAGAAACGCTGGAACCCGTTGAGTATTACTGTAAACTTCCTACAGATATAGGGGAGAGGGATCTCATAGTGCTCGATCCAATGCTTGCTACTGGAGGCTCAGCAGCGGCGGCGATTCGGTTCTTAAAGGACAGAGGGGCTACCAGCATAAGACTTGTAAACCTTATTGCTGCGCCTGAAGGTATAGATAGGGTGACAAGAGTACACCCCGATGTGGAGATATATGTAGCTGCCGTAGATGAGAGACTCAATGAACATGGATATATAGTACCGGGCCTGGGGGATGCAGGAGACAGGCTTTTTGGTACAAAGTGAGGATTGACACATGCGCCCTTCATGGGATGACTATTTCATGGAAATTCTGGATATAGTAAAGACCCGCTCCACCTGTCTCAGGAGACAGGTAGGGGCAATCATAGTTAGAGGCAACAGGATCCTTACCACTGGGTACAACGGTGCACCCAGTGGGATGGCCCACTGCAGCGAAACGGGGTGCTTGAGAGATAAGATGGGCATACCCTCAGGAGAAAGACAGGAGCTATGCCGTGGCCTGCATGCAGAGCAAAATGCCATTATACAGGCCGGACTCTATGGTATAGATATAAAAGGATCTACCATATATTGTACCCATAAGCCATGTATTACCTGTACCAAGATGATAATAAATGCTGGTATAATCAGAGTCGTATACAAAGAGGATTATCCCGATGAGCTTTCAGAAGAGTTTTTTAAAGAAGCGGGAGTAAATATGGATATATATCCGCAGATGAGGTGATAAACTGTGAGGTATCTCTTACCTATGATTTTTGCATTTTTAATTGCTTTTTTGGTTACACCTATGGCGAAGGTAATAGCCATAAAGGTAGGTGCTATAGATATGCCCGGTGAGGAGAGAAGGATTCATACACGTCCAATACCGCGGATGGGAGGTCTGTCCATATTTGCCGCCTTTGTTTTATCCACCCTTGTATTTATGCCGATGGATATAAAGACGGTTGGGCTTATCCTGGCAAGTAGCCTCATAGTAGTGATGGGCATAGTTGACGATATAAAGGGTCTTTCTGCTACCGTCAAGATGGGAGGCCAGATATTAGCTGCCATGGTGCTGGTGTTTTTTGGTTTCAGGATAGAGTGGCTGACCAGCCCCTTAGATGGCATGATATATTTGGGATGGCTTTCCATACCAGCCACTGTTTTCTGGGTGGTTGGCATAACCAATACATTTAACTTGATAGATGGTTTGGATGGCCTGGCCGCAGGTATTTCTGCCATATCATCGGTTACAATGTTTGTGGTAGCTCTTTTAAATGGAAGGGATACAGCAGCCATGCTTCTGCTGATAGTTGCTGGGGCAGCCCTTGGGTTTCTGCCTCACAATTTCAATCCAGCAAAGATATTTATGGGGGATACGGGCTCTCTCTTTTTAGGTTTTGTACTTTCGGCTATATCTATACAGGGGACTATCAAAGGAGCTACAGCCATAGCCATAGTTATACCAGTACTGGCCATGGGCCTGCCCATATTTGATACGGCCATTGCAATTGTGAGAAGAGCAAAGAATGGTATGCCTATAATGCAGCCTGACAGAGGTCATCTGCACCACAGGCTTCTGGACATGGGCTTTACGCAGAGGCAGGTTGTACTCATACTTTATGCCATAAGCGGGATACTGGGAGTGGTGGCTATTGCTGTCACAAATGCATCACCGCTGTGGTCATTGGTGCTTACACTGTCTGTATTGCTTGCTGCCTTTATAGGCACAAAGCGTATGGGGCTTTTAAATCCTGTAGGGGAGAAAAACATAAATGCATAAGGTAAAGCTGATGACTGTATTTGGCACAAGGCCTGAGGCCATCAAGATGGCACCTTTGATCTTAGAGCTTAAAAAGCATGACAGCTTTGAGACTATTGTGTGTGTTACGGGACAGCACAGGGAAATGCTTGACCAGGTCCTTGGTATATTTGGTATTGATGTTGATTTTGACCTGAATATAATGCAGGAAAAACAGAGTCTTACAGACATTACTGTAAATGCCATTAAGGGCATGGAAGGGGTATTCAGCAAAGTCACTCCTGAACTGGTGCTGGTGCATGGAGACACCACAACCACGTTTGCTGCTTCTTTAGCGGCATTTTATCATAAAATCAAGGTAGCCCATGTGGAGGCTGGTCTGAGGACCCATGACAAATGGTTTCCTTTTCCGGAGGAAATGAACAGGAAACTTACCGGCGATCTGGCAGATATCCATTTTGCACCAACTGCAGGGGCAAAGCAAAACCTCATTGCAGAGGGTGTAGCAGCGGATAATATATTTGTCACGGGGAATACTGTAATAGATGTACTTCCATATACAATAAAAGAGGACTATTATTTTAAAACGGTTGCACTGAATGAAATAGATTATGATAAAATGAGAATTGTTGTAGTGGAGGCACACAGGAGAGAAAACTGGGGCAGGCCGATGGAGAATATTTGCCGTGCCATAAAGAGGCTGCTCCGTGAGTACAGCGACATGGTGGTGGTCTATCCTGTACATCTAAACCCTGCAGTCAGGGACACTGTGCTTTCTATGCTTGACGGTCTTGACCGATGCGTACTTGTTGACCCGCTGGACATAGATGATATGCATAACCTGCTTTACCGCTCTTACATGGTGCTTACAGATTCAGGTGGCCTGCAGGAGGAAGTACCGTCTATGGGCAAACCAGTGCTGGTGTTGCGGCGTGAGACTGAGAGGCCAGAAGCAGTGGAGGCGGGTACTGTGAAGCTGGTAGGCCTCGAGGAAAAGGACATTTATAGGGAGGCTTCTCTACTTTTATCTGATGCCAGAGAATATTTAGCTATGGCTAACAGCGTAAATCCTTATGGAGATGGCCAGGCCTCAAAAAGGATATCAGGATATCTTTTGAATTATTATGGTTTTTCAAAGGCCAAACCGGAGGAGTTCAACCGGTAAGGAGGGCCTGAAATGTGGGATATGCTTTCACTTTTTACATATCTTGGCCTGTATTTTGGCCTGCCAATAATCCTGGGTATAGTTTTAGGCAGGGCACTGGACTTGAATTTTCAAACACAGCCCATTTTTTTAATAATCTTTTTACTGCTGGGCGTTACAGGAACATTTTTTAATATGTATCAATATATTAAAAAAGGAGATAAAATAAGAAAAAAGTAAACTGCCGGTGAATAAATTCCTCAATTGCGGTAAATAATTTATCTTAGAGGGCGGGTGGAAGGCTTGGATATATTGTCCCCCTTATATATCCGAGAGTCCTCCGCTCCTTATTTATAACAGGAGGATGGAAAAATGAGGAAATTAATTGTACCGGCATTGTTATTTTTAATTGTAACAGCTTTTGTTTATCCTGAGGTGGGTGGTGCCAATATATCGAAGGTGTCAATAAAAGAAGCCTTGGAGAGGAGCGGTGCAGCTTTTGATGGGGCTGAAATAAATGGATTTTCATTGCTAAATGAAAAATTTATGGGCTACAGGCTGCTGGAGGAGACGGTCGAAAACCTGGCACAACGCATTGGCAATCAAAATATCTACAGAATCAGCGGCATAGATGAAGAAGACTATAGGCAGGTTACACTGAAGGGCGAGGATAATGACGCTGCTTTTGCCATCACCATTCAGACCTACAATCTACCCTCGGGACCGGAGAGTTATTTAATCGTAAACTGCTACATCAAGGACAGCAGTGAGGATATAGGTGAAGCCTATGAAGAGGTGAAAAAGTGCTTTGATGCGCTAAAAGTAAAAAAGCCACAGATATCGGTTATCTTAACAGGACATTTTGACAAAAAATTATCAGAAAAAGACATGAATACGATAGTGAGTTCCATAATGAGCAGTCTTGATGCCTCATACACAAAAAACCGGCTGTATGACGATATGCTGACAATGACCGGTTATAGTGAAAAATTGGGTGAATATATAGAGCTGGGGAATGAAAAAATAAATTTAAACCTGGCTATGAGGTATTCAGATTCTGATGGTAAGACATACCTGTGGCTGGGTACGCCGGTTATAACTACAGATTACTAAGAGGTGACAGGAATGAGAAGGCTCATTGTGGAAAAAAGTCCACCACTTCACGGAATCATTAATGTAAGCGGCTCTAAAAATGCTGTACTGCCAATAATGGCTGCCTGTATACTCGCTAATGGGGAGATTAAACTGGAGGATATACCAAAACTTGAGGATGTACTGGTCATGGAGCGGATGATTAAGGCCATTGGACTGGAAGTCCATGAGGATGGGAAAAATCTCTATATAAAAGGTACGGAGAATATAAAATGCGAGGCTCCATATGATTTGGTACGCATGTTGAGGGCCTCTTTTCTTGTTATGGGGCCAATTTTAGCCAGAAAGGGCAAGGTGCGTATAGCCCTTCCCGGGGGATGCAACATAGGCAGCAGACCGGTTGACTTGCACCTTAAAGGCTTTCGGGCACTGGGGGCGGAAATAGATATGGGGCATGGATATGTTGAGGCCCATGCTCAGGCCTTAAGAGGAAACAAGATATATCTTGACTTTCCCAGTGTGGGAGCCACAGAGAACATCATGATGGCGGCCATTCTGGCCAAAGGCGTGACAATATTAGAAAACGCCGCAGAAGAGCCGGAGATAGTTGACCTTGCCAATTTTCTCAACGAGATGGGCGCAAAGGTAGTGGGGGCAGGGACTGACTGCATCAGGATTGAAGGTGTAGAATGGTTGAAAGGTACCAGCCATACCGTAATACCTGACAGGATAGAGGCAGGCACCTATATGATTGCTGCAGCTATGACGGGAGGCAGGGTCGTAATAAGGAACGTTGAGATTGAACACTTGAAGCCTATAGTTGCAAAACTCACGGAGGCAGGAGTGGCCATAGATATTAATGAAAATGAGATAGTGGTTGACGGCAGAAGAGGTATAAGGCATGTGGATGTCAAGACACTTCCCTATCCTGGGTTTCCAACGGACCTTCAGCCCCAGATGATGGCAATGCTCTCTATTGCCCAGGGCACAAGCATTGTGATAGAGACTGTTTTTGAAAACAGGTTTCAGCATGTGCCGGAGTTAAAAAGGATGGGGGCAGATATCAAGATAGAAGGCAGGAGCGCAGTGGTGCAGGGGGTGGACAACCTTACAGGGGCAGAGGTTAAGGCTACAGACCTGAGGGCCGGTGCCGCCCTGGTGCTGGCAGGCCTTGTAGCTGAGAGGCAGACTGAAGTTACAGAGATACAGCATATACACCGTGGATATGTAGACATGAAGGGGAAGCTGGAACAGGTAGGCGCAAGAATAAGAGAAATAAATTAGTTTTTTAAAAAGTATGTTGTAAAGCTACAATATACTTTTATTTTTTAATATACCTATATGTGCAACCCCACACCTATATATATGTGTGAAAGGTGGTGAGAACATGAGCGAGTTAGTAGATTCCAGGCTTCAGATAAGATACTTTATGGGGAACGACGAAAATGGCAGGAAACAGACAAAGACGGTTACCTATTCAAGGGTTAAGACTTCGGCGGCTGATGAGCAGTTGCTGAGCGTGGCGACAAAAATTGCAGGTTTGAGCAGCCATCCTGTAGACGGTCTCCTGAGGGTAAATACTGTCGGCCTGGCCTAAAAAGGACTGGATAGGAAGGGGGTGAAGCCGTGAAACAGCTTCAGATGTCTTTTAAAAATGACCTTGGCAGGAACTTTAGGGTTAATGTGGATGACATAAGGGATGACGTTTCTCCCGAAGAAATAAAAGACTGTATGGATGAGATACTTGCATCCGACATCTTTGACGCTAATGGTGGCAGCATTGCTGAGATTGTTGGCGCTAAGATAGTCACTACCGACATTGTAGACGTGGAACTGCCACAGTAGGCTGAGGTGATATGATGGATGAGATATTTTCGCAGATTGCAAACCTTGGCTTTCCCATTGTGGTGAGCATTTACCTTCTGGTAAGGATTGAAGCCAAACTGGACAATCTGACGGTATCAATAACAGAACTGTCCAAAGCCATAGAGAATATTAAGAGGGTCTGAGTCTTAAACTCAGGCCCTCTTTTTAAAAAAAATTAATACAAAAGCCCCAGTTTATTGGTATAATATAAATGATATAGAACTAATGAGGTGAATATGATTGTTTCAGGACTTATTAAACCTTTTTCGGATGATCAGAATTGCTGATATTGTTGATATGGCAATTATTGCCTATGTCTTATACAGGGTACTTGTCTTTATAAGGAATTCCAGGGCAGAACAGCTGGTAAAGGGTCTTTTTGTGCTTCTGTTTATAACCTGGGCCAGTGGTTGGATGGGTCTTCGGACGATTAACTGGATATTGAGGAATGCTATGACTGTAGGTGTAATAGCCCTCCTCATAGTATTTCAGCCGGAGCTCAGGAAAGCACTGGAGACACTGGGCAGGGGCGAGTTTATAAGGCGTACTCTCTTAAATGAAGAGAATAGCGGTGAGTCCACCATTGACAAGATAGTGGATGCAGCAGCATATCTGTCGCGGGCCAAGATAGGTGCCCTTATTATTATAGAGAGGGAGATGGGTCTAAATGACGTGATTGAGACTGGTATAAAACTGGATTCTCTTTTAAGTAGTGAACTTCTTATAAACATATTTATACCCAATACGCCGCTTCACGATGGTGCGGTTATAATACGGGGAGATAGAATTATGGCAGCCTCATGTTTTTTGCCTCTTTCGGAAAATCCAAACCTCAGCAAGGAACTGGGCACGAGGCATCATGCAGGCATAGGGATTACCGAGGTCTCGGATGCTGTGGCTGTCATAGTCTCAGAAGAGACAGGCACTATCTCCATTGCGCAAAATGGAAGACTCTCCAGGTATTTAGATTCTAAAACCCTGAAAGAATTATTGAAGAGTATATTTATAAAGCAGAGGGAACCCAAGGCTTCAAGTTGGACAAGGTGGGTGAAAAAATGATAAGTAAGGATTTGCCTTTAAAACTTTTTTGTATTCTGGTGGCATTCATTTTATGGCTATATGTTATGGGTGTTGAAAACCCGCAGATTACATATAGCTTTAATAACATACCGGTCCAACTTTCCAATGAGGATAAACTTGCTAAGTCCGACCTTATACTTCAAGGGTTAAAGGATGATGAGGTGGATATAAGGATAAAGGGGAGAAGAAATGACATTTTAAAGCTTAATTCGTCTAAGATAAGTGCGTCTGTGGATCTTGGCGAGGTTGACGGACCGGGGTCTATATCCCTCCCCGTGAAGGTGACAGGGATACCGTCAAATATTGACCTTGTATCGGTTAATCCTCAGACGGTAACTGTTGATGTAGACAGGCTGGTAAGCCGGAATTTTGATGTCGAGGTAATAGAGGAAGGCCAGTTAAAAGAGGGGTTTGTACTCAAGGAAAGTGATATTAACCCCGGGAGCGTGACAGTAAAAGGGCCAGAAAGGTTGATGAATACTGTAAGGAGAGCAGTGGTCTCTATAGACATAGATCAGTTGGACAAAAACTATGGCGGCCGATTTGATGTGCAGCTCCTGGACCCTTCAAATAAGCCTGTAAAGGGACTTGCCATATCCCCTAAGGAGGTATATGTTTCCCTATCAGTTTCTTTTGCGAAGGATGTAGCGGTTAAGCTTGTAACAACAGGAGAAGTGCCAAAGGGATACAGGTTGTTTAAGGCCGAGATAGTTCCTGAGACAATAACCATACTTGGAGATAAAAATACGGTTGAAAAGGTGAGTGAGGTCAGTGTCAAACCCATTGACATAAATGGGCTAAAGGATAAGGTGTCATACAACGTCCCCCTTGACCTTCCACCCGGCATTTCAGTAAAGGACGATTCAAATGAGGTCAAGGTAAATCTTGATATAGACAGCATTGCGGAAAAGGAGCTTACCGTAGATAATATATCGGTGGTTGGTCAGGATCCACAAAAGCTAAGCTATAACTTTACCGGTGCCAGGGTTGTTGTAGAAGGACGAGCGAAGACAGTGGAAAAGATAAGTGCTGACGATATAACCTTGAAGGCCACGGTATCACCGGAGCCAGGTTCATACAATGTCGAAATAGTGGGTTCAATAAGGCCGGATATTGAAGATGTGAGCATAAAATCGATAGAGCCTGATGTAATACATGTGGATGTAGCAAGATAGGCAGTTATAATTAAAAGGCCAAACCTGATTGCCTGATGCCTTTGAGGATATTAACATAATAAATTTTTTACAGATGAGGAGGAATTGATATGGAGAAGAGAGCTGACATAGGAGTCTTTGGGGGTACTGGGCTGTATTCCTTTCTTGATGACGTTGAGGAGATTGAGATGGAAACCCCATATGGAAAGCCCAGCGACAGCATTGCCATAGCTGAAGTAGATGGTAAATCTGTTGCATTTATCCCCAGACATGGGAAGGACCACCGCTACCCGCCTCACAGGATTCCGTACAGGGCCAACATATATGCTATGAAGCAGCTTGGGGTGAAGTATATAATAGCGCCTACTGCTTCCGGAAGCTTAAAAGCAGAGATAGGCCCCAGTGACTTTTGCATACCGGACCAGCTCATTGACAGGACATGGGGCAGGGAGGATACATTTTTCAATGGACCAGAAGTAAAGCATATAACCTTTGCAGACCCGTATGATGAGGACCTGCGAAGGCTTGCTGTCAAAGTCTGCATAGAAAACGGCCTTAAGGTCCATGATGGAGGGGTTATGGTAGTGATACAGGGCCCTAGATTTTCTACCAGAGCTGAAAGCAGATGGTTTTCATCAATAGGTGGCACTGTCATCAACATGACACAGTATCCAGAATGTGTCCTGGCCAGAGAGATGGATATCCCATATGTAAACATATCGATAATCACAGATTATGATGCTGGGCTTGAGGGCCATCCTGAGATAAAACCGGTAAGCCATGAGGAGGTGCTGAAGGTTTTTGAAGAGAACAATGAGAGGATCAAAAAGGTACTCTATGATATGATAAGGAAGATAGAGGTATAGGAGGGCGGGCATAATGCCTGGAGACTTAAGAGAAATTGAAAGGCAGCTTTTGCTTATTACCTTCCTTTCTCAGAGGAAAGAGGGTTTCACTGTTGAGGAGATAAAAAATTGGTTTCACAGTATGGGGATAGAGGTTTCTACAAGAACCATAAGGAGAGACATGGATGCGCTGAGTGAGGCCCATGTGCCTGTATGTGAAGATGGAGAAGGTAGAGATACCCGCTACTTTATAAATAAATATACCTTAAAAGATGTTACATTTTCTGTATCCGAGATCCTTGGCCTTTATTTCTTAAGAGAGCTGATTAAGCCGATAAAAACAGTGGAGCTTGCAGATGATGCATATACACTGATAGACAGGATGATTGCATCAATCCCGGAAATAAATCGGACTTATATAGACAGGATAAAGGATACCTTCAAGATAGATAGTGGATATCTTATCCCCGATGAGAAGACTGACATGAATCTTTTAGAGACCTTGCAGAATGCTGTTGAAGATAAAAATAGTGTAGATATGGTTTACTATTCCTACTCCTCCAACTATACAGGCAGGCGCATTGTCGACCCGTATCTGGTGTACTTCAGGGATGGAAATTACTATCTTGTGGGGTACTGTCACAATGATGAGGGGATAAGGGAGTTTAAACTGACGCGGATAAGGGACCTTAAGGTGACTAATAATACGTTTGAGTACAGGAATGGGTTTAACTTTGATGAGTACAGGAGATATAGCTTTGACAGGCTTAGAGGAGAGGGACATTATCTGGTGAAAATCCGTTTCGCAGGTGAGGCAGCAAGATACGTGAAGGAATTTGAGAGGTACAGGGCAGATGAAATAGTTGAAGAGGGGAATGGGGACATCATATTCATAAAGGAGGTGTCCATGCTGAATGAGATAAAAAGATGGGTCTTAGGCTATGGTAGTGGTGCTCTGGTCCTGGAACCGGAAGAGCTTGTGGAAGAGATTAAAAATGAGATTGCGGCCTTGAGATGCCGGTATGATGAGGTGCAAAGGTGCACATAAGGTGTGCACTCTTTTTATGAATAAAAGTGGGAGTGGGAGTTCATGGACTTTGTTAGGGTTTTGCGGGAACAGGTGGTGCCATCCATGGGTTGTACTGAATGTGCACTCTGCTATCTTATGGATGGCAGTTTTGAAAGTATGTGCCTTGCAATAAACAACATGATAGGAGATATGGCGGGAATGATATGCGACGGAGGCAAGGAGGGCCGTTCTTTTAAACTGTTGACCAGTATAGACGCTGCCTTCGATAATGCCTATTTGGCTTTGGAAGGTGTATCCATACCGGAGTATAATGGGATTGTTGACAGAGATGCAGAGGTCACAATTAGAAATCTCGGCAGGATATCCCTCGAGGGTATGAGTGTGGCCGAGGATGTGGTAATAGATATAATGGAAAACACTAAGACTGAATGAGGGAGGAATTAATTTTGAGAAGCCTGTGGTTTGAAGACAATTCACTTATGATAATAGATCAGACGTTGCTTCCTGGGGAGTTTAGGATAGTTAAACTAAGTTCCTGCGATGAGGTTGCCCATGCCATAAAGACACTGATGGTTAGAGGGGCACCGGCCATAGGTGTGGCAGCGGCTTATGGGTTCTACTTAGGTATAAAGGACTGCAGTGAAGGGAATATCGATGAAAGACTTGATGAGTCTTATGAACTATTGAGGAGCACGAGGCCTACGGCTGTAAACCTCTTCTGGGCACTGGAGAGGGTCAGGGGTGTTGCTATTACGGCCAGGCCAGCAGGGGTTGATGCCACAAAGGTTGCTATTCTCAATGAGGCACACAGGATGGCTGAGGAGGATGTGGCAACAAACAGAAAAATTGGTGAATATGGCAGTACCCTAATAAAGGATGGCTTTAACATACTTACCCACTGTAATGCTGGTGCTTTAGCTACAGTTGACTACGGTACAGCATTGGGTGTTATAAGGGCAGCCCATGAAAAGGGTAAGAGAGTGCATGTATATGCCGATGAGACAAGACCTCTACTGCAAGGTGCAAGGCTAACCGCATGGGAGCTAAAAAGAGATGGTATACCTGTAACCCTTATTGCGGACAATATGGCCGGGTTTCTAATGAAACAGGGCAGGATAGACATGGTAGTGGTGGGCGCTGACCGTATTGCACAGAATGGAGACACTGCAAACAAGATAGGGACATATTCTGTAGCTGTGCTGGCTGCCAGGAATAACGTACCATTTTATATTGCTGCCCCTCTTTCCACTGTAGATATGAGCCTTAATAATGGTTCAGAAATCCCCATAGAGGAGCGAAGCCACGAAGAGGTGACCACTGTAAAGGGTCAAAGGATTGCACCGGAGGGTGTGGATGTCTACAACCCTGCATTCGATATAACGGAGGCAGAGCTTATAAAAGGCATCATAACTGAAAAGGGTATTGCATATCCTCCTTATAAAGAAAGCTTACAAAAATTTTTTAACGATTAGGAGGAAATTTTAGAATTTCGTCGAATCTATACATTATGAAAAGATTTTAAGACTTAAATTTTTTGTGTAAAAAGACGGGGATTGTAAAAATAGGTATACTATATGCACCGGATTTTCTCGTAAATGCCGGTGGAGCTATCCAGGCGGCTGATGAGCTGGAGGGGTTTAATAAGAAGAGGGCTACCCACAATGTGGAAAGGATATATGACAATCTGCTTGGGGCATTTGAGATAGCAAAGAGTGAGAACATAACCCCATATAAGACTGCTGATAGGTTTGTGAATGAAAGGGTAGCTGGTGGTGCTAAGATAAAGACCATAAGGTTATAGGAGTGCACATATTATGGATAAAATGATACTGGTCATTAACCCTGGCTCAACATCAACCAAGGTTGCCATCTTCAAAGGGGCGGAAAACTTTAAATCCAGGGTACTTACTTATTCTTCAGATGACTTGAAGGGATATAACAGTGTTATTGAGCAGTTTGAGATGAGGCTATATGACATATTGAAGTGGCTGGAGCAAGAAGGGATAGACATAAAAGACTTTGAAGCCGTTGTGGGGAGAGGCGGCATGGTAAGGCCTATACCGGGTGGTACTTATATTGTGACCGATGCGCTGGTAGAAGACCTTAAAAATCAAGTTGGTGGTGAACATGCCTCAAACCTTGGTGGGCTTCTTGCAAAAAATATTGCAGATAGGGCAGGCATTCCAGCATTTATAGTCGACCCTGTTGCAGTGGATGAATTTGAGGATATAGCAAGGATTTCAGGGATGCCTGAAATATCAAGGATGAGTCACGCTCATGCGCTGAATATAAAGGCTGTAGCAAGGAAAGTGGCCCACAAAATGGGTAAACCGCTGGCTGAACTAAATCTAATCATTGTGCACCTGGGTGGCGGCATATCAGTGAGTGCACTTAGGGGTGGGAGGCAGATTGATGTAAACGATGCCAATGAGGGTGGCCCGTTTTCCCCTGAAAGGACAGGTTCATTAGCTGCGTTGGACCTTGTGAGGCTATGTTATTCAGGCAAGTATACCTATTCCCAGATGAAGAAAAAAATAGTTGGGCATGGTGGTATTACAGCCTATTTGGGCACTAACGACATCAGGGAGGTTGAAAATAGGATAGAGACTGGAGATAGGTATGCTGAACTTATATTTAATGCCATGGCCTATCAGGTGTCCAAGGAGATAGGCTCTATGTCTGCTGTACTTTATGGCAAGGTAGACGCTATAATCCTTACCGGCGGGGGTGCCTATTCAAAACGTATCACTACATTGATAGGAGACAGGGTGAGGTTTATAGCACCAGTCATAATAGAGGCAGGAGAAGATGAACTGAGGTCTCTTGCTGAGGGTGTGTTCAGATTAATAAATGGTGAGGAGAAACCAAAAATATATGAGGATGAGGTGATAAAAATTGAGAAGTTTTAATGATATATTAGAAACGCTTAAAGGGACTGAGAAAAGGGTTATATCCGTAGCCTGTGCCCAGGATGATGATGTCCTTTTAGCTGTGGAAAGTGCAAGAGAGAGGGATATAGCTGACGCTGTCTTGGTGGGCGATGCTGACAGGATTAGAGAGATAGCTGAAGAAAAGGGGATAGACCTGAACAACTACAAGATAGTTGATATAAAAGATAAAAATGAAGCCGCTCGAGAAGCTGTGAGAATAGTATCTACAGGACAGGCTGACATGCTTATGAAGGGTATAATAGGTACAGCAGACTTTTTGAGGGCTGTTCTTGATAAAGAGATTGGCTTGAGGACAGGCAGGGTACTTAGCCATGTGGCTGTGTTTGAGATACCAGGTTTTGACAGACTGATGCTCTTGACTGACGTAGCCATGGTTATAGCGCCGGACCTGAAGACAAAGATAGATATCATACAGAATGCTGCAGAGGTGGCAGAAAAGATTGGCATAGCAAAGCCAAAGGTTGCGGCACTGGCCGCAGTTGAGGTGGTAAATCCTGACATGCCATCTACCTTAGATGCTGCTGCACTTGCCAAGATGTCTGACAGGGGACAGTTAAAGGACATCATCGTGGATGGGCCACTAGCACTCGACAATGCAGTTTCTCTTGAGGCAGCCAGGCACAAGGGCATTACCAGTGAGGTAGCGGGTATGGCTGATATTCTTCTTGCACCAGATATAGAAGCAGGTAATGTGCTATACAAGGCTATAACATATTTTGCTGGAGGGATGGTTTCTGGGATTGTGATGGGGGCTAAGGCACCCATAATACTTACCTCCAGGTCAGACAGCGATGAGGCAAAGTTAAATTCAATTGCACTGGCAACCCTGGTTTCTTCAAAATAGTATTCAAACCCAATGATGATTATACTGTAAGAAGTCTATGAAGAATGATAGCAAGCATCAAATACGACTTTAAAGAGAGTCTATGATACTCTTGAATTCGTGGCAAGTGTAGCTGGGGCATCTGGCATGGACGCCAGATGAGCCGACCTGAGGCAAGGACGCCGAATGGAGGTGTACCCGGCGGAACGCAGCCACGAATTATTAGAGTATCAGGACGAACGATCAGGGGCATGGATGCTGCTATCATTCGCAGAATGCCTTCTTACATCAGAATCAATACGGGTTTGATATAAATTTATCACAGGGGGTATTTATGAATGGAACTTTTCAGCTATATGCAAAAGTATGACTATGAGCAGGTGGTTTTCTGCCATGACAAGGCATCAGGGCTGAAGGCAATTATTGCTATCCATGACACCACACTGGGGCCTGCGTTGGGTGGCTGCAGGATGTGGACCTATTCCTGTGAAGATGATGCCATAATGGATGCCTTGAGGCTTGCAAAGGGCATGACATACAAGAATGCTGCTGCCGGGCTCAATCTCGGTGGTGCAAAGACAGTTGTGATAGGTGACCCCAAAAAGGATAAATCTGAAGCACTCTTCCGGGCACTTGGAAGGTTCATTCAGACATTAAATGGCAGGTATATAACCGCTGAGGATGTAGGCACCAATGTAAGGGATATGGAGTATATAAGGATGGAAACCAAATATGTTGCAGGTCTTGGTGAAGGCAGCGGCGACCCATCCCCATTTACTGCACTGGGTGTGTTTCAGGGGATAAAGGCTGCCTGCAAAGAGGTGTATGGTAGCGACGATCTCACAGGAAGGAAGGTTGCCATACAGGGGATAGGAAACGTAGGGTATAATCTTGCCAAGCTTTTGAAAGAGGCTGGTGCAGAGCTAATTGTAACAGATATTTTTGAAGATAACGTGAGAAGAGCAGTTGAGGAACTGGGTGCAAAAGCTGTAAAAGCAGATAAAATATTTGAAGTGGAATGTGACATATTTGCTCCTTGCGCCTTGGGTGCGGTGATAAATGATGATACCATTGACAGGTTGAAATGTAAGATAGTAGGCGGTTCTGCCAACAACCAGCTTAAGGAGGATAAACATGGCGATATGCTGCAGCAGAGGGGCATACTCTATGTACCGGACTATATAATCAATGCTGGTGGTGTTATAAACGTGGCAGCAGAGTTTGAACCGGGTGGATACAGAAAAGATAAGGCTACCAGAAAAGTAGAGGCCCTGTATGATGCTGTAGTGGATGTTATAGAAATTTCAAAGAGGGAAAATATCCCAACGTACAAGGCTGCTGACAGATTGGTAGAAAATAGGATAAATGTTATTGCCAATGTAAGGAACAACTATATAAGATAAATAACTATAATAACTTGACAGTGCGTCGTATAACGTCAAACGCGGCTTTAAAACAAGCCTATTATATAAATATTTTTTGTTACTAAAAATATTATGGTATAATATAAAAGATAAGAGAGGCAGATTGTAGGTGCTACCGCATTCATAGCAGGAACCGTGAATTTAGGCTTCCTGCTATATCTTAATATTCCACACATCTTAAAAAGAGAGGGGGATAACGTTTGAAAGACGTGTATACAATACTCACGATTAACCCTGGGTCCACGTCTACAAAGATTGCGATTTTTAAAAATGAAAATCCCATTTTTACAGAGACAGTCAGGCACAGTACAGAAGAAATTTCAAAATATCCTCGCATTATTGACCAGTATGAGTTCAGGAGGGATGCTATACTAAAACTTTTGGAAGAAAAAGGTTTTTCTATTTCTGACCTGGACGCTGTGGTGGGACGAGGAGGGCTATTAAAGCCAATACCCAGCGGGACGTATGAAGTAAATGACAGGATGATAGAGGACCTCAGGATGAGTGTGCAGGGCGAACATGCCTCAAATCTTGGCGGTCTTATAGCCCATGAGATAGCAAGGACGTTAAAAATTCCTGCATATATTGTCGACCCGGTAGTGGTCGATGAGCTGGATGATATTGCCAGGATTTCAGGAATGCCAGAGCTTCCAAGGGTCAGTATATTTCATGCCTTGAATCAAAAGGCCATTGCCAGAAAGGCAGCTATGGATCTGGGGAAGAAATATGAGGATTTGGATCTCATTATTGTCCATCTCGGAGGAGGTATTTCGGTAGGTGCCCATCACCTTGGAAGGGTTATAGATGTTAATAATGCCTTAAACGGCGAAGGCCCATTCTCGCCTGAAAGGACAGGAGGGTTACCTGTCTTGCAGTTGGTAGAGCTGTGCTATTCTGGAAAGTATACTAAGCAAGAGATGGAAAAAAAGATTGTTGGCAAGGGTGGTCTGGTCGCATACCTGGGGACCAACAGCGCTCAGGAAGTGCACGATATGGTAAAAAAAGGAGACAAGAAAGCCAAACTTGTCTACGAGGCCATGGCATACCAGGTGGCAAAGGAGATAGGAGCAATGGCTGTTGTGTTAAAGGGCCATGTAGATGCCATAGTGTTTACAGGGGGTATTGCTTACGATGACATGTTTTTGGGTTGGATAATTGATAGGGTCAAATTTATTGCTCCTGTTATGAAATATCCTGGAGAGGATGAGATGATAGCTCTTGCACAGGGCGGTTTAAGAGTGTTAAAAGGAGAAGAAGCAGCTTTAACCTACGAATAGGAATCGAAGGTGATGTGATGGATTATAAAAGGCTTACAGTGATTACAGGGCATTTTGGGAGCGGTAAGACTGAGATATCAATAAACTATGCCATAGAGCTGAAAAAATTAGTGGATAAGGTTGCCCTAGTAGATTTAGATATAGTAAACCCCTATTTCAGGTCGCGGGAAGAAAGGGAAACCCTTAAACAAGATTACGATGTAAGGGTAGTATGTACAGAGGAAGAGTATATGAATGCTGACATACCTGCCCTTTCTCCAGAGATTTATGGAGTATTGCAGGACAAAAGATGGAATACGGTAGTAGATCTTGGCGGTGATGATATAGGTGCTACCGCACTGGGAATGTTCAATAAATATTTCCAGGAAGAACCATATGAAATGATATTTGTGGTGAATGTAAACAGACCATTTACTTCAACCAAAGAGGGTATAATCAAGCGTATCAGAGCAATAGAAAAGGCTTCAAGGATAAAGGTTACACACCTTGTCAACAACACCCATCTTATGGATGACACGACAATAGATGATATATTAAATGGATACAAAGTGACAGAAGAGGTATCAAGAGAGACTGGTCTTCCCATCAAGTTTATTTCCGGAAAGAAAGAAATACTCGAGAAATTGCCTGATTATATTGAGGTTAAGCTTTTTCCCCTTAATTTATTTATGAAACCACCATGGAAATAGAAGGAGGGATTTTTAAATGGCTGCAAGAGGTAATGTGATTTTTGATACTGAACGGTGTAAGGGTTGCGAATTGTGCACTACGGTGTGTCCTGTAGATATTATCGAGATGTCTTCAAAATTAAACAGCAGGGGTTACCATTTTTCCCAAATAAAGGATGGAGCCATGGAGAAATGTATAGCCTGTGGTTTCTGCGGGATGACCTGCCCTGATTTTGTTATCAGGGTTGAAAGATTGTAAATAAGGGAGGGAGAATCAAAATGGCGAGAATTTTAATGAAGGGTAATGAAGCCCTTGGTGAAGCGGCTATAAGGGCTGGTGCGAAATTTTACTTTGGATACCCGATAACACCTCAAAATGAGGTATCAGCATATATGGCAGAGAGACTCCCTGAGGTGGGCGGCGTGTTCTTGCAGGCGGAGAGTGAGGTGTCGGCAATAAATATGGTATATGGTGCTGGTGGAGCTGGGGCCAGAGTTCTGATAACGTCCAGCAGTCCTGGCATAAGTCTTATGCAGGAGGGTATCTCGTATATAGTCGGTGCTGAGATACCTGCGGTCATAGTGAACGTAATGAGAGGCGGGCCAGGCCTTGGAGGCATCCAACCAGGCCAGGCGGACTATTTCCAGGCTACGAGAGGCGGCGGCCATGGCGACTATTTTATGGTTGTTTTAGCCCCTGAATCCATCCAGGAGATGGTTGAGATAATGCAGGAGGCCTTTGACATAGCAGATCAGTACAGGAATCCTGTTATGATACTGGCAGATGGCATGATGGGTCAGATGATGGAGGCAGTAGATCTGGATAATATAAAAAAGTCAGATAGGAAGCTGCCACCCAAGACATGGGCGACTACCGGGATGGCGCATCACCAGGGGAAAAATATTATAAATTCTCTGGAACTCGACCCTGCAAAGCTTGAAAAGCATAACCTTGACCTCAAGAAGAAGTATGACGAAATGGCAAAGAATGAGGTAAGGTATGAGATGTATAAGTGTGATGACGCCGACATTATAGCTGTAGCCTTTGGTACAACAGCCAGGATAGTAAAGAATACCATGGAAATGGCCAGGAGGGAAGGTATAAAAATGGGCCTTATAAGGCCAATATCCGTGTGGCCTTTCCCACAGGAGCCTTTTGACAAGACTGCGGCTCATGCTAAGGCATATATATCGGTAGAGATGAACATGGGGCAGATGGTAGAGGATGTAAGACTGGCTGTAAACGGCAGAAGACCTGTGCATTTTTATGGCAGGACCGGAGGAATGATACCTGATCCAAGGGACATACTGGTTGAGGTTAAAAATATCCTTGGAGGTGTTAGATAATGGCAAGAGTGATTTATGAAAAACCAGCTGGTATAGCAGATGTTGTAACCCATTACTGTCCTGGATGTACCCATGGTATAATACATGGCCTGGTGGCTGAAAGCCTGAATGAGCTTGGCGTGCTGGGCGAGACAATAGGTGTGGCTCCGGTGGGGTGTGCGGTTCTGGCATACAACTACTTCAATTGTGATATGCAGGAAGCTGCCCATGGAAGGGCCCCTGCTGTTGCAACTGGTATAAAGAGAGTCCTTCCAGACAGGATTGTCTTTACTTATCAGGGCGATGGTGACCTTGCAGCCATAGGCACTGCAGAGATAGTACATGCGGCAGCCAGAGGGGAGAACATCACCGTTATATTTGTGAATAATGCCATCTATGGCATGACTGGAGGACAGATGGCACCCACAACTCTTTTAGGGCAAGTGACCACAACCACCCCTTATGGAAGAAAGCCAGAGGCTAACGGATTCCCGATAAGGGTATGCGAGATGCTCTCAACCTTAGAGGGTGCAGCATATGTGGCAAGGGTGTCTGTACATGATATAAATAATATAAGGAAGGCAAAGAAGGCAATAAAGGAGGCATTTCAGACACAGATAGATAAAAAAGGATTTTCTATAGTAGAGGTCTTATCCACATGCCCGACCAATTGGGGGCTTACACCGGTGGAGGCTATCAAATGGCTTAAAAACAATATGATTCCACATTATCCTCTTGCAACCTTCAAATCTCCATGGGGGGTGAAATAATGGAAGAGAGAGTAATAATGGCTGGATTTGGCGGCCAGGGTCTTATGACCATAGGCCAGCTTTTGGCCTATGCGGGTCTTGAAGAAGACAAGAATGTTTCCTGGATGCCGTCCTATGGACCGGAGCAGAGGGGTGGCACAGCCAACTGCCATGTAATAGTGTCTGATGGCCCTGTCGGCTCACCGGTTATTTCAGAAGCTACCGGTGTCATTGTGATGAACAGGCCATCTCTTGAAAAGTTTGAAAGTTACCTTATACAAGGTGGGGTGCTGGTAATTGATTCTACTCTGATAGATGTTAAAGCATCAAGGACAGATGTCGAGGCTATTTATGTGCCTGCAGATGAAATGGCCAATGAGATGGGAAATTCCAAAATGGCCAATATGATAATGTTGGGTGCATATGTACAAAAAACAGGTGTTGTAAAGTTAGAATCCCTCTTTAATGCACTACGGCATGTATGGGGAAATACTGCTAAGGAAAGGTTTGTAGAGCCAAACATCGAGGCCATTAAAAAAGGTGCCGGGCTTATAGGTGAATTAGTAAAGTAGATAATATTAACAAAAATCCTCCATCATGAATATTATATATCAGAAAATATTCAAGGAGGTAATCATGATGGAGGAAAAAGGATTTGGTGGCGGCATCTGGTGGATTATAATACTTCTGTTCATAGTATTTCTATGTTGTGGCTGGGATAAGTGTTAAATAGGCAGTACCGAAAAAGAGCTGAGATCTCAGCTCTTTTTTTGTATATATATTTGGTTTCTGTACAACTGGATATACCAGGATCTGCTACTACTGTTGTTATGGTTGAGACTCTACTGATGATAGGTGTCAAACCGGGGCCACTGCTATTTACTGAACACTTAAACGAGAAGACCTTTCTGACAGGGGTTATTGTAACCAGAGTCACTGGTGTTGAACTTTTTACTTCCCTGTTTGGCAGTGTACCCGGCGGCATGCAGGAGATGATCATCCTTTCAGAGTCCTATGATGTGAACCATCCTGCCGTGGTTGTTATACAGACAGTGAGGAGGATTTTAATAGTTATAATGTATCCATTGCTGGTAAATATAATCCTGAAGTATGTTAAGGGTTAATCTATTTTAGTGGTGAGAACACTGCATATAGCAGTATTTCCTTATCAGTGTCGTTTATCACCCCATGCTCACATCCTGCAGGGGCGTTGACGAGCTGGCCTTCTTTTACCCTGATTCTCTCGCCGTTTACAAGGGCCAGGCCTTCCCCCTCTAAGAAATAGAAAGTCTCCTGGTTTTCGTGGGTGTGTGGGACTATCTCACCACCGGGCATAATCCTTGCGAGCCTCACCAATATGTTCTCGTTGTCGTCTTCATCAAGTATGGTCTTTAAATAGGTTTCTTTATGAATTGGATTTTTTACCCATGCCACTTCACTTGGGTTTTTAACAATTGATTTCATCTTTTTTACCCCTTTCTATAAATTAATAAAATTATCAACAATTTCCACAGGTTTTTCCACATCTTTACTGTATGTATCTGCAAATTTTTTTAGATAATCCCATTTTATATCGATATATTGATGCGCAAGAATGTTCCGCAATCTTACTATATTTGCAAGTTTTTCTGCAAGTATTCTTTCTAAATTCCGACGTGCTGTTCTATCAGTTTTGTAATCAATGAATGTAAGCTAACCACCTCTTTTCGCATTCTGTATATATCCATGAGGTCATTAGAAAGGTCTTCTGCTTCCATGGAAATATCCAACATATACTTTATATATAGTTCTTCATCTCTTATCAATAATTTGCTGCCCCTTATAGCTTCCCATGCTATTATTGGGTTTGCACTATTAAGTATGATCAGGTCGACGTCTTTTCTGGTAATGTCCTCCAGATTTCCCCATAACATTGTGATGTCATCAAAGGTATATCCCTCTTTTAGATATACAGCGATATCCACATCAGACTCTTTGAACTGTCTTCTTTTGGAATACGAACCGAATCCTGCATGGCAAAGAAATCCTGTAATTTTTTTGAAAAGGTCCATAGTATCCCTTTATATCAACTGATTTTCCTTTATGATAGCATATACATCTTAAAATATAAAGTAATAAATAATAAAAAAGGATGATTGGGGTATTTTGTAGAATATATACCATATTTGAAAAACCAAAATCGGGAGGAGATCATGTTGAACTATGATGAATTGAGGAAAAACGCCAGAATAAACATGAATAATGTATGCCGCGGGTGCAAAAGATGTGACGGAATAGCCTGCGCTGGAGAGGTGCCGGGGATAGGAGGCGTAGGTTCTGGTGAAGGGTTCATAGAGAATGTACGGGCTTTGTCAAGGGTGAAGCTGGAACTGAAAACACTGCATAATGTCAAAAAACCTGATATTTCCTCGGAAATATTTGGCGAAAATGTAAGTTTTCCTGTACTTCCAGCACCCATGGCAGGCATGAAAAGCAATTTTGGTGGATACTTTACTGAATATGAGTTTGCATCGATTCTGGCCAATGCTTGCAAGGAATTAAGACTGATGTATACATCGGCGGATGGGCCAGATCCTAACATGTTTAATGCTGGTATTGAAGCTATAAAAAATACAGGCGTGCCATCAATCGTGTTTATAAAACCGAGAGGAGTAAAAGAGGTAATAGAGAAGATTAAAGTTGCAGAAGAGGCTGGTGCTAAGGCAGTGGGTATGGATGTGGATGGAGCAGGTCTTATCCTGATGGTAAGGAGCGGACAGGAGGTAGGGCCAAAGAACACTGATGAGCTTAAGGAGATAATATCCTCTACCAGTTTGCCAGTTGTGCTTAAAGGTATAATGACGGTCGAAGAGGCAAAGATTGCTTATGAATCCGGAGCAAAAGGTATAGTGGTCTCCAACCACGGTGGCAGGGTGCTGGAGGCTGCCATGGCTACATGTGATGTACTCCCAGAAATAGCAGAGAAATTTAAAAGAAAAATGGCAATTTTTGTGGACGGCGGCGTGAGGTCTGGCGTAGATGTATTAAAGATGCTGGCTTTGGGTGCTGATGCTGTGATAGTGGGAAGGCCGGTAGCCATAGCTGCCCACGGCGGCAGGATAGATGGTGTCAAATGGCTTTTGAAGAACTATGCAGATGAGCTCTACCAGGCCATGATACTTACGGGTACGCCTGACGTGCATATTAATAGTGAAATAGAGTGCTTTGGGAATAATATCCTCATAAAGATAAAGGAGCGGGGCACATGGAGAGTTTAAGGTCATTAAACATAGAGAAAATAAAGGTTATTCTTTTGGGTTTATATGTTCGGGGAGATTATTAATTTTATTAAATCTGAATCTGAAAGGAGTGAAGAGATATGGAGTTAAAGGAAGGTATGGAAGCACCGGATTTTACACTACCATCCACTGATGGGAATGTGACATTATCAAGCCTTCGGGGTAAGAATGTTGTTCTCTATTTCTATCCCAAGGATAATACATCCGGTTGTACCAATGAGGCGGTAAGCTTCAGGGATAAGCTTAGGGATTTTGAGGACTTAAATACGGAGATTCTTGGTGTTAGTAGAGATAGTATAAGGTCTCACGAGAACTTTGCCTCTAGGTATGGACTACCTTTTAAACTGCTTTCAGACAGTGAAGGTATGGTATGTGAACTCTATGGGGTGTTGAAAGAGAAAAATATGTATGGAAAGATCACCATAGGCATTGAGCGTACTACATTTGTCATTGACAGGGATGGCTATATAAGGAAGATTTTTAACAAGGTAAAGGTTAATGGGCATGTTGATGATGTTTTAGAGATTGTACGCAGCATGTAAGGCCGTATGGCCTTATTTTTTTGCATAATTAAAGAAGGAGATTTACGGTTTGTATAGAATTATATAATATACAAAAAAATTTTAAGCTTTATAAAAAATTTGAGGCCGGAGGTGATACCTTGATAAAAAACTTTGAAGAACTTAAGAACAAGGCATTGGACTCTGGTAGAATGGTATTATCGGTAGCTGCAGCCGCAGATGAAACGGTGATTGCGGCTGTTGAGAAAGCCCGTAAGATTGGTATCATAGACGTCTTCCTTGTTGGCGACAAGAGGAAAATAGCGGCTATAGCTGAAGAGATGGGCGTGGATATCAAGAATTACGAGGTCATAGATGAAGAGGATGTAACTGGAGCAGCCAGGACTGCAGTAAAATTAGTGCATGATGGCCAGGCCGATTTCGTGATGAAAGGCATCCTGGGTACATCAGATCTGCTAAAATCTGTCCTGGATGAGGAGATTGGACTCCGTGGCAAAAACCTGCTTTCCCATATAATGGTATACAATATACCTGCTTATCATAAACTTTTAATGGTTACAGACGGTGGCATGGTTATAAGTCCTACCATGGAAGAAAAGGCAGGCATAATACAAAATGCTGTGGAGTTAGGTAGGGCGCTGGATATAGAGCCATTGAAAGTGGCTGCGCTTTGCGCTGTGGAAACTGTTAACCCCAAAATGCAGGCAACCGTCGACGCAAAAGAGCTTTCAGAGAAGTCGAAGAGGGGAGAAATAGAGGGCGCAATTGTGGAAGGCCCGCTTGCCTTTGATCTTGCCATAAGTAAAGAAGCGGCAAGACACAAGGGGGTTGCCGGTGAGGTGGTAGGAGACGCCGACTGTCTGCTTGTGCCATATATTGAGGTGGGCAACAGCATAGGCAAATGCCTGTCCTATTTTGGTGGAGCACAGTGCGCAGGCATAGTTATGGGGGCAAGAAAACCAATAGTGCTGGTATCAAGGGCAGATCCGCCGGAGGATAAGTTTAACTCTATCGTTTTGGGATGTGTAATTGCATCGAATCGATAGTAATTCGATGTGGGAACCAATGAAAGATGACATACAACATCAAATTCATCCTTAAAGCGAGTCCATGATACTCTTAATAAGTGGCGGGTGCAGCAGGAGCATAGATGTTGCTGTCATGCATGTATTGCATCAGGTCAATAAACCTTTAGGGGAGTGAGATGACATGAGGGAACTTCTTACAGGCAATGAAGCTGTGGCCAGGGGTGCCTATGAGTACGGCATAACCGTTGCTGCTGCATATCCGGGTACTCCAAGTACCGAGATACTGGAAAATATAGCACCATATGATGAGATATACGCCGAGTGGTCACCCAATGAAAAGGTGGCATTGGAGGTGGCTCTCGGAGCAGCCTTTGCAGGGGCAAGAAGCCTTGCAGCCATGAAACATGTGGGCCTCAATGTAGCGGCAGACCCCATGTTTACTTCAGCCTATACGGGAGTCAACGGTGCTTTTATTATCGTGACCGCAGACGACCCGGGCATGCATAGCTCTCAGGATGAGCAGGATAACAGGTACTATGCTAAGTTTGCGAAGATACCCATGCTGGAACCGTCGGACAGCCAGGAGTGTAAGGAATTCGTTGGTGAGGCGGTTAGTATATCCGAAGAGTTTGATACCCCGGTCATATTGAGACTGACAACCAGGATATCTCACAGCAAGAGTCTGGTAGAGCTGGGAACAAGAGAGAATGTATCCATGAGACCATATAGGCGAAATGCACACAAATATGTAACCACTCCCGGGAATGCAAGAGTCTTGAGGGTAAGACTGGAGGAAAGATTAAAGAAATTGAAAGAATACAGTGAGAAGTCTCCGTTAAACCATATTGAATGGGGAGATAAAATGATAGGTATTATTACCTCCGGCATAGCATACCAGTATGCCAGAGAGGTTATGGGCGATAGTGCTTCGTATCTAAAACTGGGTATGACATATCCTCTGCCTGATGAGCTTATCAAAGAGTTTGCATCGCAGGTGGAAGAGGTATATGTTGTAGAGGAACTGGAACCATATCTGGAGGAGCATTTAAAAGCCCTTGGGATTAAATGCCATGGTAAGGACCTTATACCCATAGTTGGTGAACTGAATCCGGAGATTGTGGCAAGGGGATTTCTTGGCAAGGAGCCTGAGACGATAAAGGTGAGTATCAAGCCTGCGGCCAGGCCACCACTAATGTGTCCCGGATGCCCTCACAGGGGGGTGTTTTTCGCCCTATCCGGTAAGGATGCAGTAATAACCGGCGATATCGGCTGCTATACCCTGGGTTCACAGGAGCCTTTAAGCGCCATGGACACAACCATATGCATGGGAGCCAGTGTATCTAACGGACATGGTTTCCAGAAAGCCTTTGAAAAGAACGGGATAAATAAAAAGGTATTTTCTGTCATAGGCGACTCTACGTTCTTCCATTCAGGTATGACAGGACTCCTTGACATTGCATATAACAAGGGCAATTCCACCCTTATAATACTGGATAACAGGATAACAGCCATGACAGGACAGCAGGAAAATCCGGGTACAGGGTATACTTTAAAGGGTGAGCCAACATTCCAGGCTGACCTGGCAAAGATTTGCAATGCCATGGGCATAGAAAGGGTAAGGGAGGTAAACTCTCTTGACCTTGAGCAGGTGGAGGCTGCTATAGACGAGGCTATGAACACAACAGATCCCATGGTTATAATCGCTAAAGCCCCGTGCGCCCTCTTAAAGAGAGAAAAACAGCCGGAGGGGAAGAGCAGGATAGATGTGGATATATGCCAGCAGTGTGGACTGTGTCTGCAGCTTGGTTGTCCGGCCATATACAGGGACGAGAATGATAATATCATAATAGATGAATATCAGTGCAATGGCTGCACACTCTGTCAGCAGGTGTGTGAATTTGATGCCATTGAGACCACAATGTAGGAGGGTTTTGGTATGAGCAGTACAAAGAGCATTCTACTGGTTGGAGTCGGAGGCCAGGGCACTATACTTGCCAGTCGTGTCCTTACCAAGGGATTGGTGGCAGCGGGATATGATGTAAAGATGTCTGAAATACACGGTATGTCTCAGAGGGGCGGCAGCGTATCAACCCAGATAAGATTTGGTGAAAAGGTATATTCCCCTATCATAGGCAGGGGTACAGCGGATGCCATAGTGGCCTTTGAACAGATGGAGGGATTGAGATATATAGATTTCTTAAAGGTCGATGGTATGATGGTTATCAATGACTATAGGCAGCCGTCATTGCCCGTAATGATTGGTGATGCTGAATACCCCGACGGCATTATAGATGAACTGAGTTCAAAGGTTAAGACTGTTGTATTTGATGCTGCCGATGTGGCAAACAGCATTGGTAACCTAAAGGTGCAGAATATAGTCCTCCTTGGGGCATTGATTAAAGTGATAGGCCTTGAAAATCTGGAATGGGAGGCAATTATATCTCTGGAAGTACCTCCTAAATTTAAAGATATGAATATTGAGGCTTACCATAAGGGACTTGAACTTGCATCATAAATTATCCACCATGATTTCCAATGTATGCGCTCATATTCCCACCTTTAGTAACATAAGGATTATACAGGTGGGATGTTAAATGAGAGTAATAATTATAAAGAGAACCCTGATTGTGGTTATCGTTATCGTAATCCTATTGGTGACTGGGCTTTATGGTGCCTATACTGAGGTATTTAATGATAATGAGCAAAAGGTGATAGCCATAATAATAGATGATTTTGGCAACAATGGTAAAGGAACGGAAACCTTTTTTAAAATTAAAGAGAGGCTTACAGTGGCTGTATTGCCAAATATGCCGTATACTGTTGAGGATGCTGAAAGGGCTCACCAAAATGGATTTGAGGTAATAGTGCACCTGCCCATGGAACCGGTAAAGGGCAAAAAAAGCTGGCTTCCACCCGATTCAATAACGTCTGATTTGAGTTATAATGAGGTACTTAAAAAAACCTGTAAGGCATTTGATCAGGTGCCTTATGCAGTTGGCTTTAATAATCATATGGGTTCTAAGATTACCTCTGATAAGAATATGATGCGTATCATACTGGAAGAGGCTAAAAGACGTGGTTATTATGTGGTGGACAGCAAGACCACTAAAAATTCTGTAATCGATGAGGTATCAGAGGCAATAGGAATCAAACATTATGATAGAGACCTATTTTTAGACGCAAAGAGCGAATATGGTGTGTACAAACAGGTTATAAGGTTGGCAGAAATAGCAGGGGAAAAAGGATACGCCGTTGGAATAGGGCATGTAGGACCTGAGGGTGGGACGATTACCGCCAGAGGGATAATGGACGCACTGCCAGAGCTTGAAAAGATGAACATTAAAATAGTATATGTGTCTCAATTAAAATAGGGGTCAGATTGACCCCTATTTTACATATACGTTCCTTGCACCTTCTGCCCGGAGCTGTTTAGCAGCTTCATCCACTTTTTGCCTTGTTGATTCAACAGATACAACTGCCCCGCCTGCCTTGATGTCTTCCTCATATTTTCTTGCCTGTTCTGCAGGAATGCCCCAGTCTACAAGACTGCCGACTATTCCTCCACCAACTGCTCCAGTGATGGTTGCAGCTAAAGGGCCCATAGCCACGATAGGGCCTATGCCTGGTATCATCAGTGCACCAGCGCTGGCGGCCAGGCCGGCAACACCTCCGAGGACACCTCCTGTTGTCATACCCGTGTTAAGGTTGTTCTCTGCACCTGTGTTGCCACGGTTTTCATTATCCTTGGCTATTACAGACATTTCATTGTCAGTAAACCCCTTTGCTCTCATATTCCTTATAGCCTTTTCAGCCATGTCCCTTGATGAGAATGAACCAATAACTTTTGCTTTATCATCAGCCATAAAAAAACCTCCCTTTTGGATTGTATTAATCAGTAGATATTTTTTACTAAATGGAGTAAAATTATGTATATAATATTATTTTCAAAAAGAGGTTATATATGTTTTATGTTACATTCAGATGCATCTGTTATATTATATTTAAAATTTTGTTCAGAATTAAATTCGAGGGGATTGAAAATATTCCGAAGGATGGTGCATGTATTATAGCCAGTAATCACAGGAGTATACTTGACCCGTTTCTATTGGCTTCAGGTCTTAAAAGGAAAATAATATTTCTTGCCAACAAATATCTCTTTGATATACCGGTAGTAGGGTCTTTAATCAGAAAATTGGATGCCATCCCTTTAGATAAAAAAAAGGTGGACATAAAAGCATTAAAAGCTGCTTTGAATGTATTGGAGTGTGGTGGTATAATAGGTATGTTCCCTGAAGGTGGTATCAGAAAAGAAGGGCACACTGATATTACCGGCATTGAGGAAGGAATACTTTTTTTAGCAAAGACCTCAAAGGCGCCGATTGTCCCATGTAACATTGAAGGTAGCAGTGAAGTTCTCCCGGTTGGGAAATATATACCAAAATTAAAAAAGGTAAAGATTAAATTTTTTGAGCAGATAGACTGCACTCAATTAACAAAAGAGGACTATGGATATTATAAACAATTAATATATAAATATATAAACAATATTCAGGAGGTAGAAGATGTGCAGTAAAACGGCTCTTGTACTTGGAGGAGGAGGGGCAAGGGGGTATGCCCATATAGGGGTCATTAAAGCTCTGGAGGAAGCGGGGATACAAATAGACATGATTGTGGGCACCAGTATAGGTGCTATAGTTGGAGCCGGTTATGCTTCGGGCCTTACTGTAGAAGAAATGGAATCCATAGCAGAATCTATGACTTTAAAAAAATTTATTGAACTTATGGACATCTCCGTTTCATCTCAGGGGCTTATTAAGGGTAATGGAATCAGCAGTTTTTTAAATCAAGCTATCAAAAAGAAGAACTTCGATGAACTTGATATACCTTTTTATGCCGTAGCAACTAATATTTTGACGGGAGAAAAGATAGTAATAAACCAGGGTGATCTAATAGATGCTGTAAGGGCAAGTATGGCAATTCCAGGTTTATTCACCCCTATACGTTATTATGACAAAATCTTAGTTGATGGCACTCTTGTAGACTTTCTGCCCATAAACGTGGCGATACAAAACGGTGCTAACCGTGTGATTGCTGTAAATGTCTCATCAGAGGTCGATGGCGTATCGACAATTAACAGAATATATATATCTCTGAGACGAGCATTAGATAAGGTAGAGGTTGCTGCAATACCAGAGAATTTTAGAGGTGTACTTAAGAAATATCCTAATGCTATTTATTTTACCATAAAGGCACTGGAGATATTAAATACATGTAAACAGGACATCTCTCTGGCCCCAAATGTGGTCGTGCTCACCCCTCCTGTCCAAAACATCAAATGGTATAACTTTCAAAAGGCTAAGGAAGGGATAGAGGCGGGCTATACCACTGCTGTGGAGCTTATAAATCGTGGATTTATGCAGACATGAGATATTTAATAAAACTTGAAAAAAACATATTCATGTGGTATAGTATTTGTTGTTAAATAAATAATGCGCCCATAGCTCAGCTGGATAGAGTAACTGACTACGAATCAGGAGGTCGGGGGTTCAAATCCCTCTGGGCGCACCAGTAAAATAGCAGGTTTCAGGTATCGATAAAATGTCGATACCTTTTTTAGTGTTTGAAATTTTTATGGAGTGCTTAAGCTATAAGCTTTTATAAAAGTATGCAATTTTTATGATACATGGCCAAAAAGTAACAGAATGTATTACATCAAATGTAAATGATGGAAAGTTTATTTATGCAGGCTTGAGGGTCATAAAAGGTAAAAATATGTATTACATAATCTTAACATGGACCGATTCAATTTTCCTATATTGTTTTTTATATAATTGTGATAGAATATAAGAAAGAGAAATTGGAAATGAATAAACCGAAAGAATTAATTGATAAGATCAAAAATAGCCAAATAATGTGGTCGAAACATGCAAGAGAAAAGATGCAAAAATATGATATATCAATAGATTTTGTAATAAATGGCATAATGAATGGTGAAATTATAGAGTATATTTGGAGATATGGATATGGAAAATTGTATATAATTTTCTTCATTAACAGGCATGATGGGAAATCATTGTGCCTTTTTTATGTTTAAATTTTTAGTATATCCGCTGCCTAACCGAATTGTACGGTTTAAAATCATAGACTACTCTGTTGGGAAAATCCCGATGTATACTTCATATGGCTGGCCGATATTAATGGGACTATTAAACACGTCAGTGGCCCGTGTCCTGATACCAAAGAATTTTTTGTTGACAGATACTTCGTTTGGGAAGGATAATTAAAAATAAGATAGGTATTTTAATATTTGCACATTTAAATGAAGGCATAAGGTGCTATATATATTTAGTTGGCGGAAGATAGCGTATGCTATATTGTGCTATTGGAGGCGGTATTCATGAAAAGAATCGATATGGTTTATCAAAAGCTTAAAGAGCTTGATAAAGGAGCAGGTGTAAGTGCCTCTGATATTGCTGACTCCCTTGGACTTAGCAGAGCTAATGTCAGCAGTGATCTTAATAAGTTGTGCGATGAAGGCAAAGCAGTTAAAACAGGCACAAAACCGGTATTTTTTAGACCTGTTCAGGAAATTTTACATAAAAATGAAGAGACATCTCTTGATAAATTTGTAGAGAAAAATCCAAGTCTCTTTTCTGCTGTTGAGCAAGCTAAGGCTGCTATATTGTATCCTCCCGGTGGGATGCATATATTAATTTTGGGGGAGACCGGGGTTGGAAAATCTATGTTTGCAGGACTCATACATAAATATGCGATAGAAATAAACAGAATGGAGAAAAATTCTCCGTTTGTAGTTTTTAACTGTGCAGACTATGCTAATAATCCACAACTCCTTATTAGTCAGCTATTTGGTACTAAGAAAGGTGCTTATACCGGGGCAGATTCTGATAAGATAGGACTTATTGAAAAAGCAGATGGTGGCATACTTTTCCTGGATGAGGTTCATAGGCTTCCACCGGAAGGACAGGAAATGTTTTTTGCTTTTATAGATAATGGTATATTTAGAAGGCTTGGTGAAACTGATTTAGAAAGAAAATCTAATGTATTAATTATAGCTGCTACCACTGAAAATCCAGAATCTATTCTTCTTAAGACATTTATGAGAAGAATTCCAATGATTATACGTCTGCCAAACCTTCGTGAGAGAAGCATTGAAGAAAGATTCAACCTTATCTGCCAATTTATGAGAGAAGAATCTAATAAACTTGGCAGACAGATTATGGTGTCAGTAAATTCCATGAGAGCTTTTTTGAGCTATAGCTGTCCCAACAATATTGGACAATTAAAAACCGATATTCAACTTGTGTGTGCGAAAGCTTATGCAGATTTTGTTTCAAATAAGAAGGAAGATATCAAAATAAACAGTATTGATTTGCCACAGTATATAAGAGAAGGACTGTATATGGAAACGGAACACCGACAGTTATGGAACAAGTTTTTAAATATTAATAAAAGATATTTCATATTTGACAAAAGTGAAAAAAGTATATTGCTTGAGGAAGGCAGCGGTGAGGAAAACATATATGAAATGATAGATATGAAGATGCATGAGCTAAAAGACAGGGGACTCAGCGGGGAAGAACTCGATAAGGAAATGGAGAAAGATATTAAAGATTACTTTGAAAAGTATTTTTACAAGGTCAATAACACCATTGATATTTCAGACATTGAAAATGTTGTAGGAATTGAAATTGTTCGAGTTGTTGAAGAGATAATAAAGTTTTCTGAAAAAAGGCTAAATAGGGTATTGAGCAAAGAAGTTTATTGTGGAATGGCAGTTCATATATATAATGCAGTTGAGCGAATTAGACGAAATAGAAAAATTATGAATCCTCAACTTAATAAGATAAGAACTGAATATAGTGAAGAATTTAATGTGGCCCTTGACTGTCTGAAAATAATAGAGCAGGTATTGGATGTATCTATGCCCATTGACGAAGCCGGATTTCTTGCCATGTTTTTTGCCTATGATGGCAAAGAAGTAAAAGAGCAAAAAAGTAAAGATGTAAAAGTAATTGTTATTGCACATGGTAAAGCGACTGCTACTTCCATGGTAGAAACTGCAAACAGCCTTCTTGGAACGAAATATGCAATAGGCATTAATGCTCCACTTGATGAAAAGCCTCAACAGGTACTTTCAAAGCTGAAGACATATCTTAAAAATGCTGGAATAAAATCTGACATTTTATTTTTGGTGGATATGGGTTCGCTTACAACTTTTGGTGAAGAAATTGAAAAGGAATTTGGCATTAAGACAAAAACAATTCCTCTTGTAAGCACCTTGCATGTAATAGAAGCGACAAGGAAGGCGATGATAGGCCATTCCCTGGAAGAAGTATATGAAGAAACATTGAATGTTAATACCTTTTTAGAAGAAGGGGCAAGTAGTAAAACTGTTAGTGAAATGGAAGAAAAACTGGCTATAGTTGCGATATGTACAACTGGAGAAGGAAGTGCAGTTGCGGTAAAAAATATTCTTGAGCAGCATCTCAATTATGACAACAATATCTTTGAAATTATACCGATAAACCTTGTTGGAACGGAGAGCATACATACAAGATTGAGAAATATAGAAAAAGAAAAAAAGATTTTATGCATTGTCAGTTCATTCAAGATAGATACAAGTATACCTCAGTATGGGTTGCATGAGGTGTTAAGCTTGGAAGCTATTAAGCCAATACAAAGACTTATAGATATTGAAAATACTTATATAAAGATGGGTGATACCTTAGAAAACCAGCTGAAAAATATCAATAGTAAATACGTTTTACAGGACATAAAGAAGTTTATTAATGCCATTGAAAATGAATTAAATATTAAAGTTAATACAAACGCTTTAATTGGAATAGCCTTGCATGTAGCGTGTATGATAGACAGATTGAAAGGTGGAGGATCTGTTGATGAGTTTATGGATAGAGGAAAGTATATTTCGGAAAATTATGAACTTTACAATATAGTTAAAAGGGCATGTGAGATTTTAACTAAGAAATACGATATTGACATTTCGGATGATGAGATTTGTTATATTATGACTTTTTTTAATTATAAAATAATACTAAATTAATTAATTATTATTTTATACGGCAAAAACGCCGTATTTTTTTATTATATCATGTGTTTTGGCATGATATTTGCGTATTTAATGTAGTGAAAACACAACAACAATCACTATGAGAAAGGACGTTGCAAATGGAGTATGAAGAAATAGTAATGCAAATTATTGTAAGTAGTGGTAATGCTAGAACCCATGCAATGACTGCCATACAGCATGCGAAGTCTGGGAATATATCTGAAGCGAGAAAGGAGATTGAGAAAGCAGGTGATGAGTTAGGCAAAGCACATGATGCACAAACAAAGCTTATACAGGATGAAGCAGCTGGAAATACAAGAGAAGTTACATTGCTTATGGTACATGCTCAAGACCACCTCATGAATGCAATGACGGTAAAAGATTTAGCCCAAGAATTTATTGACATGTACGAAAGGCAAGTAAAGTTAGAAAGTGTTTTGGCACAATAATTGCATTATATATTTAGTAAGAGAACACATTATTTATTAGTGAGGAGGCAATAAAAATGAAGAAAATTACATTAATATGTGCTGCAGGAATGTCCACAAGCCTAATGGTTACAAAGATGAAAGAAGCGGCAAAAAAGCTAGGAATGGAGGTCGAGATAAGGGCTACATCGGAAAGTAAATTTAAGCAGTACGAAAACGATACGGACATTTTACTTCTTGGGCCTCAGGTAGGCTTTCTGCTAAATAAATATAAACAAACCTACGAACCCAAAGGAATAAAAGTAGAGGTAATAGACAGTATAGACTACGGGATGATGAATGGAGAGAAAGTATTGAAGAATGCGTTAGGCATTCAAAGTATGTAAATTAAAAGTAGGGAGGAATATTTTATGAATAAAATTAATAAAATCCAGGGCGATTTACAAAAATTTGCCTACAATATTCAGCATAATAGGTACATCAGTGCCATATCTAATGGATTAACAGCTATATTACCAATAATTATGATAGGTGCAATCAGCAGTTTGCTTAATTCAATGAATGTAGCACCGTATCAGGATTTTTTAAAAAGCACGGGGATAAAACAATATCTATCTATTCCAGGCTCTGTGACTACAGATTTTATAGCTCTTTATGCTGTAGTGGCAATTGCTTATAAACTGGCAGAGAGTTTTGACATTGAAGGATTTACTCCTGGAATATTAGCATTAATGAGTTTTTTAATATTAACTCCATTAGGAAATACAAAGGAAATCGGAAATTATTTACCCACCAATTGGACGGGTGCTACAGGGTTGTTCGTTGCTATTTTAGTGGGGCTATGTGTTACTAGATTGTATGTTTATATTGTGAATAAAGGTTGGACTATTAAAATGCCCGATGGAGTTCCCGAAACTGTAACAAAATCTTTTGTGGCTCTTTTACCGGGCTTTGTTATAGCTTTCATAATGCTTATTCTAAGAGTAATATTTGCCTATACGCCATTTGGGAATGTCCATTCATTTATCTTTAAAATTGTTCAATTGCCCCTTCAAAATATAGGTAGCACATGGGCGGCAATGGTGATAGGAATTCTTGCAATACAACTACTGTGGTTCTTTGGAATTCATGGAACACTGGCAATCGGTGTGTCCATAATAAAGCCAATATGGTTAGCGTTGGATTTGCAAAACTTACAGCTTTTCCAGGCTGGAATGAGGGGAACTAATATCGTTGGATGGAGTTTTTATATGGCCTTCATCAATCTGGGAGGAGCCGGAGCTATGCTTGGACTGGCATTTGTTTTGTTAAGAGCAAAATCAAAACGATACAGAACCTTAGGAAAGTTAGCCCTTGCTCCGGCATTATGCTGTATAAATGAGCCGCTTATTTTTGGGCTTCCTGTGGTGATGAATCCTACATTTTTTATTCCTTTCCTGGTTGCTCCAGTAGTTATAGGATTATTAGCTTATTTTCTCATATCAATTGGAATATTACCAACTGTTACAGGGATTACGGTCCCGCTTGGAACACCGGTTATTTTATCCGGATTTATTGTTGGCGGGTGGCGCTCTGCACTGTATCAAGTAGTAGCTACAATAATATCAGGTCTTATTTATTGGCCGTTTTTCAGAATCGTAGACAATCAGGCCTATGAAGAAGAAAAACTAGCGACTCAACAAAAATAGTGTTTTATAAATATTTAATTAAAAGATTAAATATTATGGCTTATGAGAACTTTTTAGATCATCTTTAAACTATTAAATGAGTATGAATAATTTCGGAGGAGTAATATGGATAAAGTCAAAAGGTTAATTGATTGTACTAAGAGTGATTTCGAAAAAATGACTGCAACTGAATTAAAAGAATCTATATATAAATCAGAAGGCAGAGTTATAATGGCACAACATTTAGTTATGGCTGGAGAAGGAATTATAAAAGGAGTAACAAATGCGGAAATTGAAGCAGCATTTGGAGCAGATATGATATTATTAAATACCTATTATCTTAATGGAGAATATGATAATCCAGGTATGCAGGGAATGAAATTAATGGATTTAAAAAAGCTCATAAACAGACCTATCGGAATATATTTAGGATGCACCAATAAAGGTAAAGAAACGGTTAAAAGTCTTGGGCCTATAGCTACGCCAGAAAATATCAGGCTTTGTTTAAAGGAGGGTATAGACTTTATAGTATTAGGTGGGAATCCGGGGACAGGAACATCTATGGAGACAATTATTGAAGCGACAAAAATGGCTAAAGAAATAATTGGAGATAAAGCTTTAATATTTTCAGGTAAATGGGAAGATGGAGTAGAAGAAAAGGTTTTGGGAGATCCTTTAGCCAAAAGACCTGCTAAAGAAGTTATAAAAGAACTGATCGATGCAGGGGCAGATGTTGTAGATTTACCAGCGCCGGGCTCAAGACATGGAATATCTGTTGATATGATAAGAGAGTGTGTGGAATTTATACACTCGTATAAACCAGGTACTTTGGCGATGACATTTCTGGATAGCTCTGTTGAAAGTGCAGATGAGGGCACTATAAGAGAAATTGCTTTGAGAATGAAAGAAACGGGTGCTGATATTCATGCAATAGGTGACGGTGGATATGGCGGATGCACGATACCAGAAAATGTATATCAATTATCAATAACAATCAGAGGCAGAAGGTTTACTATTAAGAGGATGGCGGCAAACAACAGGTAAGTTTTTCACTATGGCAGCTAATCATCGTAGTAAAAAGGGGAGCAAATTATGAAAAAGATAATTTGTCCATCAATGATGTGTGCAAATTTCGATTCTCTTAAAGAAGAAGTTGCAAAGTTAGATATGGCTGGAATAGATATATTCCATATTGATATAATGGATGGAATCTTTGTACCTAACTTTGGTATGGGGCTGCAGGATATTCAGTGTATAAGAAAAAACACAGAAAAATTAATTGATGTACATTTAATGATTGAAAATCCAGGCAATTATATAGATTTATTTGCGAAATTAGGAGTGGATATAATATATATTCATCCGGAGGCGGACAAGCATCCTGCCAGAACTATAGAAAAAATAAAAGCAGCAAGCAAAGCTGCAGGGATAGCAATAAATCCGGGAACTTCAGTGGAGACTATAGAAGAATTATTGCCAATGATTGATTATCTGATGGCTATGACAGTGAATCCAGGATTTGCGGGACAAAAGTATTTAAATTTTGTAGACAATAAAATTAAAAAATTGGTTAGATTAAAAAAAGATTATGGATTTAAGGTAATGGTAGATGGCGCAATATCATCGGAAAAAATTAACGAGCTTTCAAAGTTGGGAGTAGACGGATTCATATTGGGGACATCTTCATTATTTGGGAAAAATGAAGATTACAAAACAATTATAGAAAGACTAAAGAAGTAGTGGAGGTTATAAAAAATGAAAATAGGTGTAGGAAGTGATCATGTAGGATACGCATTAAAGTTAGAAATAATAGAACACTTAAAAGAACTCGGACATGAAGTGGTCGACTTTGGACACTATAATAATCAAAGAACAGACTATCCTATTTATGGCGAAAAGGTAGCTAATGCAGTAGTAAATAAGGAAGTGGATTGTGGTATTTTAATATGCGGTACAGGAGTAGGTATGTCAATTGCTGCTAATAAGGTGAATGGAATAAGAGCCGTTGTATGCAGCGAACCTTATTCGGCAATGTTATCAAAACAGCACAATAACACGAATATATTGACACTTGGAGCAAGAGTGGTAGGAACTGAATTAGCAAAGATGATAGTAGACTCATGGCTTGGAGTTGAGTATGAGGCAGGCCGACATGATAAAAGACTAGAGATGATAAGAGAGATTGAAACAAAGCAAAAATAGTATGAACACGAAGAGTGGCAAGAGCGCTGTGGTGCCATTCCATCTCAGGCAGGCAGGTGACTTTCTACACAGGAATAATTATTTAATATAAGCTGAGATATAGAAAGTGGGGAGCGGATACATGTATCATTCAAAACGAAAAGATTTTGAAGAGGGCTTTTTATGGGGAGCCTCCACTTCAGCATATCAAGTAGAAGGGGCATGGAATGAAGACGGAAAAGGACCATCTGTCATTGATATGGGAAGTTATCCAGAAGGAACATCGGATTTTAAAGTAGCAAGTGATCATTATCATCGCTACAAAGAAGATATAGCGTTATTCGCAGAAATGGGATTAAAGGCTTATCGCTTTTCTATTGCCTGGACACGAATTTATCCACAAGGTACGGGAGAAATAAATCCAAAAGGTATTGCATTTTATAACGATTTAATTAATGAATTGCTGTCACATAATATTGAACCCATCGTTACCATGTATCATTTTGATTTGCCATATGCATTACAAGAAAAAGGTGGCTGGTCCAACAGAGAGACAATTGATGCCTATGAAAACTATGCTAAAACCCTATTTAAATATTTTGGTGACCGCGTGAGATACTGGTTAACCATTAATGAGCAAAATATGATGATTTTATATGGATCAGCTATTGGCATTGTAAATCCAAATGTAGAAAATCCACAAAAAGAATTGTATCAGCAAAATCACCATATGCTACTGGCTCAGGCAAAAGCGATTAATTTATGCCACGAAATGTGTCCAAATGCTAGGATTGGGCCAGCACCGAATATTTGTGCTGTTTATCCGGCCAGTTCAAAACCGGAAGATGTCTTGGCTGCTTATAACTTTTCATCAATACGCAACTGGTTATGCTTAGATGCGGCTGTGTTTGGGCGATATAATAGTGTGGCGTGGAGTTACATGGAGGAAAAAGGCTATACACCAACCATTCAGGAAGGTGATATGGAGATTTTAGAATCTGCAAAACCAGATTTTATTGCTTTTAACTATTATGCCACATCGACAGTGGCCGAAAGTAAGAATAATACTTCTGATAAAAATTCTATCGGGGATCAACAAATTGCTATTGGAGAACCTGGCATTTACCATGGAGTTAGTAATCCCTATTTGGAGAAAACACAATTTGGCTGGGAAATCGATCCGGTAGGTTTCCGCAATACATTACGCGAATTAAATGACAGATACAACTTGCCATTATTAGTAACTGAAAATGGTCTGGGGGCTTATGATAGGTTGGAGGAAGGTGATGTTGTTAATGATGATTATCGTATTGAATTTTTACGTAAGCATATAGAACAAGCTCGATTAGCAATTACTGATGGGGTAAACTTAATAGGATATTGTCCCTGGTCAGCTATTGACCTTGTCAGTACACATCAAGGTGTTAGCAAGCGTTATGGTTTTATCTATGTCAACAGAGACGAGTTTGATTTGAAGGATTTAAGGAGAATAAGAAAGAAGAGTTTTTACTGGTATAAAAATGTGATTAAATCAAATGGTCAAGAGCTTTAGTCTGTTTAGAGTTGAACATTATGAGCGAGCGCTGAGAGCAGTCAAGGACTACCGTCAAGTAAGACGAATTTTTTACCTTTGACTGCTCTCAAGTGAGCTTCCACAGTTTTGGGAGAGATGGAATAAAGAGATATTTTACCTTAGTTTCCTTTATATTAAATTAATTTTCCAATATATGTAAAAGGTTTGTTTGTCAATCTTTTTACAGATGCTGTATCTTCTTCGCCATGAATTACGAGGCAGCAGGTAGAAGGTCCCCCTGATTTTAATACATCAAGATGCTGGGGGAAATTCGCCTCTACCTTTGCTCCTGATATGTTTTCTAATACGCCAATCTCGTATTTTATCCCTTTTGAACCAACCGGTATTGCTTCTATTATTTCTTTAGAGTTGGAAATTTTTACATAGTCTTTCAATGTAAGAACATCTTTTGAACTTAAAACTTCATTTCCTACACGTGGATACCCTAAAAGAGAGACATGCATACCTGCTTTGACCTTTTTTACCTTTAAATCTCCAATATTTGCTTTTGCTATTACTGTAATCCCTATACCTGTCATAGAGGTAGGGAAATTTTCCTCAGTACTTCCCGTAAAAACTACGTCTAAAAGTCCGTTTTCTTCAAGCTCGCTTTTTATGCCTCTCAAAATTTTTTCTCCTGCTGGATTCATTTCAACGGATAAAGTATCTGATATAACAAGGGGTTCTGCTCCTACACATAGTGCTTCTGAAAGAGCTACTTTTACAGTAGTCCTTCCTACAATCTCTTCATCAACTTTTAACGCATCATGCTCTTTATTCCCTATTGCCCCAAGGCTGTCACAAGATATCACATATGCTGCATCGGCTTCATAAATTATCACTAAATCTCTGTATCTCTCAATCACCTTTTATTTCCTACTCCTTTTTGTATTCCTTTGTAAACTAATGCCGCCAAGAGTGCGTTTGCGAAAGAAGCAATTGTTAAGGGGAAAACCCAGCCTACAAAAAATCCCCATCCGAATATTGGCACAAACAAGAGAGCTGAAACGGGGCCATTTAATATGGTAGCAGCAATTACCGCAACATAGATGTTGAATTTTTGATAAAAAAACCTAAATAGATATGCGTATACCGCCATCTGAGCAGCTACGTATATATGGTTTGTAAGTCCCAAAGGAAATCCAGAGGTGATTGCTGTAAGCATATGGCCTAAACTTATCACAAGGGCTCCATACCATCCTCCAAGGTACAATGCGGCAAAATACCCTGGCATTGAATCGAAAGCAACTGTGTTAAAGACTTTTATAAGAGCGCCTACTGCGCTTAGGGCTATGAGCATGGCAACGAGAGTCAAGGTTTTGACATTTTTTAATGTATTTGTGTTTTCTTTCACATCAATTCCCTCCCTATATAAAACATCACAAGACCTAAAAATGAAAGCATGTACATTATTTTTATGCTGTCTTTTATGCGGTGCGGAGTGATTTTTTCTTTTCCATACGTTGAGAGTCTTGATCAACGCTGGGTATAGGATGACCATCTAACCATTTTATCCCTGAGATCCAAGGTTTCACCATCAACCGTAAAGGTTCCATTTCCGTTATGATGGATCAGACGGCGTTCCTTTCGTTCCGGATCAATCCAGGCTTTTACCACCTCCAGGATGATAAGGTTGTATTTGTCAATCAAACTGTCATCGGCTATACGGCATTCCAGGTTTACCAGGCATTCAGCTACAAGAGGTGCTTTTACTTTTTCGGCAGATACCGGTGTCAGACTGAAGGTTTTAAACTTGTCTGTGTCTATACCGGAGCAGTTACCGATTTCAACAACTTTAGAAGCAAGATCCACCGTTGGAACGGCAAGCACACATTCCCTTGTTTTGCGCAGAGTTTCAAAGCTGTGATCCCATGGGCCGAGTATGCAGCCAATGAGTGGTATACCCTCATCTTCAATCACCATGTGATAGCTCATTGCCATCAGGTTTGGCTTACCATGATCGGAGGTTGCTACCAATAAGACTGGGCCCGGTTCAATGAATTGGTATACTTTGGATAATGGAAGCTCTTTCATATAATCATCTCTCTTTCGTATTAAAGGCTTGGTTACACTTTTTGCAATTATATTATATATTTAGACAGTACTCTGAGTCAAACAGAAAATTGAGAAAAGAGAATGACTATGGTGTTTGAACAGGTACCATGAAAAGTGTTAACAGATTTTTAAAAATTTGATGCTATAATTTTTAAATGAAAAATAAAAATCGTAACAATTAAAAAGGGGGTATGCGGCTTGTATAAAAGATGGTATCTGCCTTATATATTATTACTTTCTTTGCTTGTAACGATATTGCCCGTATGTGACGTATATGCAGCACCTGTTATATCGACTGATTACCCGGGGGTAATAGTGCAACCGGGAGCAAACCTTACGTTTCCGTTGACTATAAGTGGGGTCAGCGGTAAGGTGTCCTTGGGCGTGTCTTCTGTACCAAAGGGTTGGGACGCACAGATTTTTGGAGACGGCAGGCTTATCAATGCAGTATTTGTAAAACCTAACAGTGAGGTGGATGCAGAACTGCATGTAAAGGTGCCGCAAGACGTAGCGGACGGAAAATATACCATAGGGGTTATGGCACGAAGCGCTGGAGGGAATTCATTAATAGATATAGATATAACAGTGAATGGGGGTGCCGTGGGAAGTGATGAAATTGAGGTACAGTATCCATCACTGAGCGGTCCTGATACTGCAACATATAACTTCAGGGCAACTTTGACAAACAATAGCGGCCGATCAAGGTCATATAACCTTGGAGTAGATGCACCTCAAGGGTGGCAGGTGACATTCAAACCGGCTTACCAGAGCGATCAGATTGCGAGTTTATCCCTTGATGCCGGTAAGTCGCAGGACTTGGATATATCAGTTGACCCACCGGACAACGTGAAAGCTGGAAAATATACCATAACAGTGGCTGCTATCTCTGGTCAGGATGTGGCAAAAGCCAACCTTGAGGTTGTTATAACTGGAAATTATAAAATGAAAGTATCAACACAAGATGAAAGGTTAAATGCTGATGTCACTGCAGGACATAAAGGTTCTGTAACATTTACCATAAAGAATGAAGGCAGTGCAGATCTTCATGGGATTACATTTTCATCTGAAGCACCTCAAAACTGGTCAGTGACATTTGCACCAGAATCAATAGATCTCATTCCTGCTGGAGAGACAAGACAGGTAACAGCATTTATAACCCCTGATAGCCGTGCAATTGCCGGTGATTACATGGTGGGAATAACAGCAAGTGCAAAAGAGACATCTGAAAGTATGGATATAAGGACTACAGTCCATACATCGACTCTTTGGGGATTGGTTGGTGTAGTTATAGTTGTAGCAGTGGTTGGTTGGGTGATGTGGACATTTAGAAAATATGGCAGGAGGTAACCTTAGATGAGCGGGAACGCAGTTATTGAAGCCCATGGCCTTACCAAGTTATACGGAAATATAAAAGCTGTGGATGGGCTTGACCTCTCAATTTATGAAGGTGAGATATTTGGGTTGCTGGGTCCAAATGGGGCAGGCAAAACCACGACTATTCTAATGGTCATGGGCCTTACAGAACCAACCTCAGGGAGTGTGAATGTGTATGGACTTGACCCAATGAGAGACTCAATAAGTATAAAAAAAGTTGTGAGTTATATGCCGGATAACATTGGATTTTATGACTATATGACAGGACGGGAAAACCTCCTTTATACGGCAAAGCTCAATCATATACCTGATGACGAGGCAAGGCAAAGGATAGATGTATGTCTGGAGAGGGTAAATCTGACTGAAGCCGGTGACAGAAAAGTGAGGGAGTATTCACGCGGAATGAGGCAGAGGTTAGGCATAGCAGACGTGCTCATAAAGGACCCAAAGGTGATTATCTTAGATGAGCCCACTCTGGGAATAGACCCGGAAGGGGTTGATATGATACTGGACTTAATAGTTAATCTTAGTAAACAGGAAGGGAAAACAATAATTGTATCATCCCATCTTCTCTATCAGATGCAAGAGATATGTGACAGGTTGGGGATCTTTGTAAAAGGGAAACTTATAGCCTGCGGGAAGATATCTGAGCTTGCCTCCAATATCACAAATAGAAACGAATGTGCTGTACAGATTATAGCAAAGCCATTTGATGAGGGGCTTCTAAATATAGTAAAGTCTGTAGAAGGAGTAAAGGAGACATATATACAGGGTGGCATGATATCAGCTATATGTGAGAATGAAGATTCGGCTGTGATGATAAATAAGAGGTTGCTGGAAGCAGGTTATGTCATCTATCACTATGCCATAAGCGGATATAGCCTTGATGACATATACAGGAGGTATTTTGAAGGAGAGGATGGTGGATATGGTGCTCTTTCAAAATAATAAACTAAATAGTGAAGAGAGCGGTAGAGGACCGAGCGGCAACCTCTATACCATATTTAAAAAAGAGTTTTCTGACCAACTTTCCAGCACGAGATTTTTAATACTCTTCTTTTTGATACTGATCACAGGTGTGGCCTCTTTGTATGTAGCGGCTGCCAGCATACGCTCCACAGTGGAAGAATCTGGTACCGACTTTATATTTTTAAGATTGTTTACTACATCCAGTTCATCACTGCCGCCATTTACTTCATTTATTTCCTTTTTAGGGCCACTGGTAGGGCTTTCAATTGGCTTTGACGCCATAAATGGGGAACAGAACGGAAGCACATTGAGCAGACTTCTGGCACAACCTGTATATAGAGATGATGTGATAAACGGCAAATTCTTAGCAGGCCTGGCCGTTCTCACCATCATGACATTTGCACTTGGAGGACTGGTAAGTGGTTTTGGAATTATGCTTACAGGTATTCCTCCAACAGCAGAAGAGATAGCGAGATTGGTAATATACCTGCTTCTAAATATTGTATTTATGGCCTTCTGGCTTGCAATTTCTATACTTTTCTCTATTTTGTTCAGGCAGACAGCAACTTCAGCATTGGGCGGAATAGCCCTCTGGCTTTTGTTTACGGTATTTGTGCCAATTCTTGCGGGCCCAATAGCTAATGCAGTATATCCAGTAAAAAGCCAGGACGATGTTATATCACAGCTAAGGAATATAACGCTTCAGCAAAACATATCCCGGGTCTCGCCGTCCACTCTCTATGATGAGGCCTCTGCAGTACTGCTTTCTCCAGGAGTACGCACACTGGGGCCGATACTAATGGAGCAGATATATGGGGCAACCCCAGGGCCATTGCCACTTGGACAGAGTTTGCTGCTCATATGGCCGCATATTACGGGCCTTATTGCAGGAACCCTTATAATATTTGGGATAGCATACACAATATTTTTAAGGAGAGAAATAAGGGCTTAGTTTGACATTTATTTGTATAAAAGGGGTGTTGTAAGCTGCCATGTAACTGTTTACAACACCCTTTTTTATATGGCAATATACTTCAAATAAATAAAAGTTGTCTCATCAAATCTGGACAGTGCGTGTAGATGATAGATACTATTAGACGCAGTGTATTATGTTTCAGCTAAAAGCTATGGTATAATTTGTAGCACGGGGTGATAAATTATGGATAGAACATTATATGTCATATATGGTAATGATGGCAAATCCATGGTAAAGCAACTACTTAAGCAGGTCAATCCCTTTAAAAATCTGAGTAAAAATGCAAGCATAGCGCTAAAACCGAACCTTGTTGTTGCAAAATCACCGGAGACAGGGGCAACTACAGACATTGGAATGATAATGGGTATCATAGAATTTCTAAAGGATTATGGGTTTAATGATATAAGTATAATGGAAGGCTCGTGGGTTGGGGACAGTACGGCCAGGGCATACAGACTACTGGGGTATGAAGATATATCTAAAAGGTATGGGGTAAAACTTTATGATTTGAAGAAGGATTCCTATAAAGTGTATGACGTTGACAACATGAGCATAAAGGTATGTGACAAGCCGATGAGTGCAGATTATCTCATAAACTTGCCTGTACTTAAGGCACACTGTCAGACCAGACTTACATGTGCACTTAAAAATCTAAAGGGCTGTATACCTGATGAAGAGAAGAGGAGGTTTCATACGCTCGGGATACACAGGCCTGTAGCATACCTTAATAAGATATTAAGACCATCCTTGCATATTGTCGATGGCATAATAGGAGACCTTACCTTTGAAGAAGGGGGTACCCCTGTAAACATGAACAGGATTATAATGGGATACGATCCTGTACTGATAGATACCTATGCAGCACAGATTATAGGATATGACTATCACGATATAGGTTATATACCCATAGCCGAAAGCATAGGAGTGGGTTCTGCCGACATTCAAAATGCTGACATAGTACAAATAAATGAACCAGTTGGGCTTACAGGTGATATTTACCATTCAAGAAAGGTAGATAGACTCGCAAGATATATAAATGAAAGAGAAGCCTGCTCTGCCTGCTACGGTAGCCTTATTCATGCCCTTGAAAGACTTGATGAAAAAGGTCTGCTGGACAGGTTTAAAGAGGGTGCCATATGTATCGGCCAGGGGTTTAAAGGTGTAGCTGGTGATGGGGTTGGGGTAGGAAGGTGTACATCGGAGTTTAACTCTTATGTAGATGGTTGCCCTCCGGTTGCGAGCCGTATCGTTGATTTTTTGAGCACAAAAATATAATGGCTGGTGTATGTGAAATTTTAGCTGCTTCAGTGTTGACAAAAATAGTGTGACTCGCTATAATATTAGACGTACTTAAAAATAATACCTGTGCGCCCGTAGCTCAGCAGGATAGAGCAACGGTTTCCTAAACCGTGTGTCGGACGTTCGAGTCGTCTCGGGCGCACCATTTATTAGGGTGAATATGATTCACGATTTTTTTATGCATGAGGCTTTAAATGAGGCGAGAAAAGCGCTTAATAATGGTGAGGTACCCGTAGGTGCTGTAGTTGTTATGGGTGATAAAGTGGTAGGCAGAGGATACAACATGCGCGAGATGTTGTATGATGCCACTGCCCATGCAGAGATCCTTGCCATCAGAGATGCCAACGCTAATCTCAAGAGATGGCGTCTGGAAGGATGTACGATGTATGTGACATTAGAACCATGTCCGATGTGTGCCGGTGCAATTATTTTGTCGCGCATGGACATGGTGGTGATAGGAGCCCAGGATCCCAGAATGGGGTTTTGTGGCTCTGTGTACAATATAATTGAGGACAGGAGATTGGGGAAGACACCAGAGGTTATTACAGGTATTCTGGAGGACGAGTGCCAGAGAATATTAAAAGATTTCTTTAACAGGAAGCGATAGCCTGGAGAGGTGGCTGAGCTGGTCGAAGGCGCTCGACTCGAAATCGAGTAAACGGGGAACCGTTTCGTGGGTTCGAATCCCACCCTCTCCGCCAGTATTTATATTTATATATTTTAGTATTTATCAAGGTAGACCATATACATGGAGAGATGGCTGAGTGGTCGAAGGCGCGCGACTGGAAATCGCGTGTACCCTCAAAAAAGGGTACCGAGGGTTCAAATCCCTCTCTCTCCGCCATACATAATAGTAAATAAAAAGGGGCTGTTGCAAAATGAACTAACCAGTTCAATTTTGCACAGTCCTTTTTCACCTTAAAATACAATTTGCGGGTCCCGAAGGACCCGCAAATCGTGTATAATTGATTTGTCATGAAAAACACTAAACTATACACCAAAGATTATACCAAATTTAATGGGAGCTTTCAATTAGTTTTACCATTAAATTTAGAAATGTTGATACCAGAGGATGATTCAGTAAGACTGCTTAGCCTAATATTGGAGGGAT
>NZ_VTPS01000016.1 GCF_008274215.1 Calorimonas adulescens
AGTTTAGTGTTTTTCATGACTTAATTATACAGCTTATACGGGTACTTCGGTACCCGTATTTGCTTTTACGCAATAAAAAAAAGCGCTGTTGCACAATAAACTATTTAGTCCATTGTGCAACAGCCCCTTTTACACTGCCAAAACCCTTTTGACCTCAGGTACCATTTGTTTGAGCGACCGTTCAATTCCCTGCTGCAATGTTAAGGTAGAGAACGGGCAGCCACCACAGGCGCCAACAAGCCTCACACTTACGATACCATCTTCAGTTACATTTACTAATTCTACATCCCCGCCATCAGCCTGCAGCGATGGTCTAAGTGTATCAAGAGCTTCTCTCACTTTTTCTTCCATTATATCCACCATCCTTACCTTTATAATTTGCTAACTTGTCATGTTGTTGCTGATTGCATTAAAAGCAAAATGCAGCATAATTAATTTTATTTAGTTAGCAATCAAATCTCCATAATTATTATATCATATCTTTAGAAATTAAAAAAACAGATTCAGGTTTAATGCATATGAAACCTTCTTTGCCGGGATAAACTTCAATATTGTTTGTGTTCAAGCTACCAATAAATGTCTTGTCAGCAACTGAAAACTTATATTTCCAACTATATCCTGTAGGATAGACCTCTGTAATAATACCATCAAATGTGTTTTCAATCCCTCGTTTATTCTCAGTGAGTGATATGTTCTCAGGCCTTATTAGTACCCTTATCTTTTGCCCTATCTTATATTCATATTGACCGTTTGCTTTAATCTTTATCTTGCTATCATCAAGTACAACGGAATAGATATCATTCTCAATCTCTGAAATTATACCGTTAAAAATATTTTCTATGCCAACGAATTTTGCGATTCTTTCATCAGCAGGTTTATTCAATATGTCAACGGGTTTTGCCTTTTGAGCTATTTTGCCATCAATCATGACACATGCTATATCTGAAAAATACTGCATCTCTCTAAAATCATGAGTTACAAAAAAGGTCGTAACATGATTTTTTTTTAATACCAAGTATATATCTTGAATAAGTCCTTCCTTGGTGGGTTGATCCAGAGAAGAAAATGGTTCATCAAGAAACAGTATTTCCGGTTCTAAAACCAACGCTCTAGCCAGGCTCACCCTTTGAGCTTCTCCCCCAGACAACGTTGACACGTGTTTATTTCTCAAATGATATATTCCAAGTTTTTCCAACCATTCTTCAATGAGTCCTTTTCTCTTTTCTTTGCGTATTTTCCTGATTTTTAAACCTATTTCCAGGTTTTCATAAACGGTACCATCGAGTAAAAGAGGCTCTTGAAACACCACAGACATCTTTCTGCGTATCTCTAACGCATTGGTTTTCGTCACCACCGTTCCCCTATAAAATATTTCACCTTCATCAGGTTTTTGCAAAAGAGCTAGCACTTTCAACAATGTACTTTTCCCGGCCCCATTAGGTCCAACTATACTCAATGTCTTTCCCTCTTCTATTTCCAGCGAGGGTATATCCAATATATTTTTTTCTTTCGTATAATACCTGATACCTTTTACTTCCAGTACTGTCATCCGCCTATCCTCCGTTGCTGATAATAGGTAAGCAACAAAACGATGGTATATGTAAGAAGGAGTAATATGATTCCCAGAGCCAGTGCCAATGAAAAATTTCCTTTGCTGTTTTCCATTACTATGGCAGTTGTAAGTATCCTTGTATAACCCTTTATATTACCCCCTACCATCATTGATGCTCCGACCTCAGATATTGCACCACCAAAGCCAGCAATAACAGCTGCAATGATAGAATATCTTGCTTCTTTTATTATAAGCCACAAATATTGGGCTCTGGATGCACCCAAAGCGATGATTTGCCACCTGTATTTTTTTGCAATCTGCTGTACGCCAGCCATGGTAAGACCGGTGATAATCGGAAGCGCCAATATAGTTTGCGCAATGATCATAGCCGTCGGGGTATACATAATTCTCAAATAACCAAGTGGTCCACTTCTCCATAGAAATAGACTTACCACAAGCCCAACCACAGTAGGAGGCAAACCCATACCAAAATTTACAAGACTTATTATTAATATCATAACTGCAGTATATCCAGCATTTATCGTTGCAGACACCCGTTCAGATAAAAAAATTCCCAAGGGTATGCCTATCAAAAATGCTATCAGAGTAGCCGTACATGATACTTTAATAGTTGTAAGCACAATAGAAACTATTTCCGGATCAAACCCCAAAAGAAGTTTAATACCCTGCACTATTCCATTAGTTATTAATTCCATATACAAGACCACCTAAGAAGACAATGAATTTTCATCCTTACCGGCGTCTGGGAAAAACAACGGTTCTCCGTACTCTTTTTTGCCAAAATCACCTATTATTTTCTGGGTTTCAGGGCTTATCATGAAGTCAACAAAAGCTTTCGCTCCCTTCACATTTATCATTTTAGCCTTATCCTGGGAAGTCTTTGCGACATAGTCTGGATTTACTTGCATTACATGGTATATATTCAAAAGCTCTGGACTGCCCTCTGACAGGATGTCCAGAGAAAGGGTGCTCTTTTTTGCCAGATATGTAGCCCTGTCTGTCAATGTATACCCCTGCTTTTCAGATGCTATATCCAGGGTGGCCCCCATCCCCTGTCCTACCTCCTGATACCATCCACCTGAGGGCTTAATATTGATTGCCTCCCATATATCCATCTCCTTCTTATTGGTACCAGAATCGTCTCCTCGAGAAATAAATAAGGATTGGTTCTCAGCTATTTTTTTAAAAGCATTCTGAGCATTAAGGCCCTTTATACCTGCGGGGTCATCTTTAGGCCCTACTATTATAAAATCGTTATGCATAACCAGCTGTCTATTCATAGCCGCACCCTTGTTGACCACCTCAATCTCTGATGCAGGTGCATGTACTAACATAACATCGGCATCTCCATTCTCTCCCATTGCCAACGCCTGGCCAGTCCCTACTGCAATGGTCTTTACCTTGTATCCCGTTTTTTCCTCAAAAAGTGGTATCAGAACATCCAGAAGACCACTGTCCTGGGTACTGGTAGTGGTCGAAAGGATAACCTCTGAATTTTCTGGTAATGGCTTTTCCGTATTTGACTTAGTCCGTGAATCAACCTGTCCTTCTCCGGCATTTTTATCTGCAACTGTACTTCCGCAACCAGACACTATCATAAGAGCTACAAACACAACTGCAATAGCTGTAAATAATCTTTGCACCCCTTTTCACCCCTCGTTATGTTTTTTTAAACATAATATATCTTCTATAAAAAGCTTAAAATTCCTGCTATAGCTTTAATTTTGATAAAACTTTCTTATATGTAAACACAGCATCTTAAACAGCCACGGCATATGTGATACTACAGTAGATACCACATTCTATGTATATTTGTCTCTTTTACGCCATAGTATTTATAAGACCATAAGATTATGGAGGAGAGGAAGTCATTGGAAGAAAAACTCAGCTTTGCCCAGGGTGCATTTATATTAACTATCGCTAACCTCATAAGCAGATTATTAGGATTTATCTTCAGAATAGTACTATCAAACAAGATAGGCCCCGAGGGAATGGGTATATTCCAACTGGTAATGCCAGTCTATATGACCGCTTTAAGTGTCACCACAGGCAGCATATCTGTTACTGTCTCAAGACTCGTAGCTCAGTCCTTAAGCCGAGGAGATCGTAGATATACTTACAGGATAGTCTCTTTAAGTCTTATGTTAATCACATCAATAAGTGCCATCATCTCAGGGATACTTATATTTTTTTCCGACTATATATCTTCCAGCATATTAAACGAAGAGCGTACGATGCTACCAATTATCATCTTTTCACCAGTGCTTTTTATTATTTCTTCCTCAGCAGTTATACGTGGCTATTTTGAAGGAATACAAAACATAAAGCCGTCAGCAATTGCCAATATCATTGAAGAAGTTGTGCGAATAATTTCTGTACTCTTTCTTATAGATGCAGTAATGCCAATGGGGATAGAATACGCTGTCTCAGCTGCAATATTCAGTTCTGTGCTTGGTGAAGTGTGTGTCTTTTTGTTCATGGCTTACAAGTATAAGGAAAGGCAGCACAAATATAAAGCATCAACCTCTGGCCCCCATATAAACAATCACAAATTAATGCTGAATATTGTGGGTACAACCATACCTCTCTCTCTTAATAGATTTGTAAATACATTTCTGCAGTCTATAGAAGCTGTGATTATACCTCAAAGATTAATGGCAAATTTAAGCAAAGAAGAATCACTCTCTATATTTGGTGAACTTACAGGTATGGCCTTACCCATAGTGATGCTACCATCCATCGTAGTAAATGCATTATCCGTTACCCTTGTACCCGCAGTTGCAGAGGCACATGAAAAAAATGACATGGCTACATTGGAGCACAGGGTCAAAGAGTCTGTAGAATATACGTTAATAATCAGCTTTATAACAAGCACAACACTACTCTCACTGCCCAATGAAATTGCGATAACGCTATACCATAATACTGAGGTCGGAATCTTTTTAAGAATGTTCTCCCTGGTTGTTCCATTAATTTATACATCGCAGATAATGAATAGTGCACTAAATGGTATGGGCAAACACACAATTGCATTTATTAATAATCTATTTGCATCTTTTATGAGGACTTTATGCACTTATATACTTGTAGCAAATTCTAAATTTATGATAAATGGATATTTCATCGGGTATTACCTTGGATTCTTACTTTTATTCATACTCGACTATATATGCATAAGAAGGTTCATAGGCATTTTTCCGGGTGTGGTTTTTTTTGCAAAAACATTTATAGCATCCATTGTATTTTATCTGTGCCTCAAAATTTTTTACTGTTTAAACCCTATACCAAATTCACTAATAAGCCTGGTAATTACCTTACTCCTAAGTCTTATTATATATCTGTTAATTATGGTGCATACTGGTGTCCTAAGGACAGGAAATCTTATAGGTAACCTACCGTTTTTAAGGAGAGTATAAATATGGAAAACCAGTTTATATTATTAGCTTTGATCACCTTAGGGATAGTCAGCCATTCAAACACTATTGCAGTTGCTTCGGCCATACTGTTGATTACTATAACTACCCCTCTATCCAGATATTTATCAGTAATAGAAAAGTATGGACTGGATATGGGGCTTCTGTTTTTAACGCTTTATATTCTGATACCACTCATAAAAAACAGGGATATTTTATTCAGTATATCTGAAACCATTACCTCTCCCATAGGAATTCTATCTGTGGTAGCGGGGGCTTTGGCTACCATCCTCAATGGACAGGGTATTAACCTACTAAATAATATGCCCCAATTAATATTAGGCATAATAATAGGTTCATTAATAGGTGTAACTTTTTTAGGTGGAATACCTGTAGGTCCATTAATGTCCGGTGCTATACTCGTCATGATCTTGTATTTATTAAACCTCTTTGGTATCTATTTTTAGTCCCTGAATTCCAGCATTATATCCTGGTTCAATTTGATAGCACAAAAAATCAGGGCTAAAAATGACAATACAGCTGGTACGGCTACCATAATCCACCTACTCATACCTAATAAATAGTCAAAAACTGGTGGCCCTGCAGCCACACCTATAAATCTTATACTTCCATATACGGCTGTAACAGAGCATCTTTTTCCCATAGGCACGCTGCTGGTAATTAAAGTATTCAATGACGGAAGGATGAGTCCTACTCCAAATCCCATAATCCCCAGTAGAGCCATAAATACCGTTATATTTTTTACAAATATGCTTATAGTCATAATAGCCCCAAGGATAATCAGACCGATTTCTACAGTTAGCTTAAAGGACTTCTTCTTTTTAAGCACTACACCGTTAATAAACGAGGTAATACTCATCGTAAATACTGGTATTGCTATTAATAAGCCCTTATAAATACCTCTAATACCGTATCCATTTTCTAACACATCAGAAACGTAAGATAAAATTCCAAATAATGTAAAAAATGCGGTAGCACCGGCTAATAAACAGGCCATAAACGGCCACCTTTTATTTTTCATTAATTCCATTACTCCATGAAAATACTCTTCTATTCTACTTTTTGGACCCATATCCTTTTCTTTCACAAATAAATAAACAGCTATTGCTACCGGAAATGATATTACCGCATAGACAAAAAAGAGAAGATACCAACTAATCATTACAAATACAGAACCTAGTACAGGGCTCAATACTTTCCCAAACCCGTTTGCCGCCTCATTAATCCCCATAGCCTGACTTCTCTCATTTTCTGTAAAAATGTCACTGGTAAGCGCCATAGCTATAGGGGCAGTACCAGCGCCCCCTACCCCCTGTATTATTCTACCGACGACTATTCCCATATACGGCTTTTCCATCCATAGTGCAGACGCTCCACAAATCAGCCCTCCTATGCCATATATCAATAAAGAAAGCACGATTACAGGTTTTCGTCCAATCCTGTCTGCTAAAAAACCTAAAAATGGGATTGCAATTGCAGCCGGTAAAGAAAACAAGGTAATTAATAAACCTGCCTGTAGACTGCTTATATCCATAGCTTTTCGTAATGCCGGCAGTGCCGGAATGAGCATGGAGTTACCAAGAACCATGATAAATGGAACCCATGATATGATAAACAAAACAAAGTATTTTCCTTTTTGCAAAGTAGGCCCTCCTTTTTTTGTCTTTCATTATTTTGAACACAGGAAAGAAATTTATACTGTTAACATGTAACATCACCGTAAAAAATTTAATAATATGTATTAGTTTGCAAAAGGAGGTCTGTAATATGAAAAAAGTGTTTACCTTTTTAACAATATTTCTGTTAATTTTTTCTTTAGCAGGATGCTCTACAAATAAACAGGAAAACCATAGCATTACAAATCAGGATATAACTATTCGTATTGCTACTCAATACGGACTTCAATATGCTCCAGCACAAATTATGGAGAAAAATAAGCTGATAGAAAAATACATGCCTGGCGCCAATATAGTATGGCAAACATTTCCTTCTGGAGGCGCCATTAACGAAGCACTGGCAGCCAACAGATTGGATTTCGCTTTTATGGGGCCACCACCTTTTTTAATAAGCTGGGATAAGGGAGTTAAAATTAAACTGGTTTCCAGTGTACAGGGTGGGCCAAACGGCATCGTCACATATCGTCCGGACATCAAATCTATTAAGGATTTCAAAGATGACGATAAGATAGCTATGCCGGGTATAGGAAGCACCCAGCACATATTTCTTCAAATGGAATCTGACAAACTTATGAATGACCTTCATGCAATGGACGATAAAGTTTTTTCTATGTCGCACCCCGATGCCATGAATGCATTGCTAAATAAGCAGGTGGCCGCTCATTTTGCATCGGCGCCATACTATTTTGAAGAGATAAGTAATCCTGATTTTCATGAGGTACTAACAGGAAAAGAGGCCTTTGGAGGCGAATTCACACATATCTTCCTTGTGGCTACAGAGGAGTTTCATAACAGCAACCCCATGGCCTATGCTGCTGTTTACCAGGCACTGGTTGACTCCATTGCCTATATCAATGAGCATCCGGAAGAGGCGGCTAAGATGCTGGCCCCTATATACAACTTAAGTGAAGAAAAGACATTACAGTACATTACATGGAAGGATGTTAATTATTCAACCACACCTTACGGTCTATTAAAAATGGCTGAATTTATGAAAAAAGCTGGTTATATTAAAAAAACTCCAGAGAAAATGAGTGACATAGCTTTTGAAACCATTGTAGCTCAGATGGGAAAGAAAAACGGAGAAGACACGCAAATAGAGAAATTACAACGCTAAAAGTCAACGGGGTGATGTAATGTCTAAGAGGTTAAAGCTGACAAAGATCATCTTTATCGTGATTCTACTGGCCATATGGGAGATCACCGCTCATGCCCATATTTTCTCAAGACTCCTCTTCCCTAGTCTTGAAGATATATTTTCCACATTAATTCACGAACTGGAGAAGGGCAATGTGATGCTGCAGACTTACAACTCGATTAAAATGATACTGGAAGGCATGATTATAGGCGATATACTTGCTATTATTGTTTCAATATGGGCAATGATTTCCGTGAAAATAAATGAATATGTAACAACACTAGTAGCAATAATGGACCCGCTACCAGGTATCGCACTTTTGCCATTGACCATTTTGTGGTTTGGAACAGGGAAAAATTCAATAATATTTATTATAATACACTCAGTACTATGGCCTATGATATTAAATACTGTTACAGGATTCAAGACTATACCTAAGATTTATCTTGAGGTTGGAAGCAACATAGGTCTTAAAAAATTCAAAATTATTACCAACATTATGATACCATCCGCACTACCATCTCTTCTTACCGGACTCCGGGTAGGATGGTCAAGGTCATGGAGAGCCCTGATATCAGCCGAAATGATATTCGGAGCAACTGCAAAAGAAAGCGGCCTTGGGTGGTATATATTTGAAAAAAGATTTATGCTGGATATGCCTGGGGTATTTGCGGGTTTACTTATCATTGTGACCATAGGATTTATTGTAGAAACTGTTATATTTGAAATCATAGAAGAAAATACAATTAAAAAGTGGGGAATGACAAATTAGGGGGGTGTCAAACTTGGACTATTTCCTTGAAATTAAGGAATTAAGCAAAACATTCACTTCCAATGGTAACAAGATTACAGCTCTTGATAAAATAAGTTTTAATCTGATGGAAAATGACTTCTTGTGCATACTTGGCCCTTCAGGTTGTGGAAAGTCCACCCTTTTAAGGTGTGTAGCAGGCTATGAAAAAATTGATAGTGGCAAAATTATTCTTCAGGGGAAAGAGGTGTCAAAGCCTGGCACTGACAGGATGATGGTTTTTCAGGATTTCAATCAATTATTTCCGTGGTTAACAGTTGAAAAAAATATCGATTATCCTCTTAGGGTTAATTATCCCAAATTAAGCAATATGCAGAGAAAGGAATTAACAGATTATTATCTTGAACTGGTAAACCTCTATAATTTCAAAGGTTTCTATCCACACCAGCTCTCTGGTGGTATGAAGCAAAGAGTGGCAATAGTAAGGGCACTTTCTCTTCATCCTAAATTACTTTTGATGGATGAACCATTTGGCAGCCTTGATGCCTCTACACGATACAAACTACAAAAAGAGTTGTTAAGAATATGTCACCATACTGATGTAACAATCATATTCGTCACTCACAATATTGACGAAGCTATAATACTTAGCAATAAAATTATTGTGCTTTCAAAACAGCCGGGTAAAATAGCAGACATTATAAACAATAATATTGAAAAACCAAGACTCCCCGGCATACCTGAGTATGGTGAATTATGGAATAGATTAAACGAGCTGATGGGGTTAGATAAAAGTATAGAAGAGAGTGCAGCTTTGACAAGAGATGAGGTTATTTGACCTCTTCTCTTGTCTGTAGACTCTTTAAAAAGTTATTTAAGTCTTCTCCATTATTTACCGGTGGCAAGCATTTATTTCCAATGCAGATATATATGTGTGGGGTTTCATCTATTGTGTAGCCTCTTTTCACAATTTCTTCTTTCCTCCGCACTGTATCAAGAATCTCTAAAATCCCATCTGGAAAATATAGCGTCCTTAAGTCTTTAAATAAATCTTTAGTCTGTATATCATCTTTTTTACCAACTAATGTAAATTTATATATACCATCAACAAATGCTTTAACGGCACTGGAATATAAAGAAGCAAATATCCCATATTCACGGTATATCCTGGAGAAATATAATAACGTTTCCTCACTTTTCCGATGATATGCTCTATTGTTAGAAAATGTATAAAGCTTTAAGCACAGCAGTGCCATTTCACTGTTTACAGGTAAACTCTTTGATATTTGATCATATTTGATTCCTTCAATTGGAAGAAAATCTAAAAATCCTCTATCCCTGTCATCATAAAAGACGTCGATAACCCTATCAACTAATTTCATTGATTCATCAAGGTATGTTTTATCTCCGGTTATGCTATATAAGTTTGTAAACAAATCCGCTGCATATACCTGATCTTCCAGTATATTTGCCTCTTTTGACTCTGGATGATGTTTTATAAGACCTTTTTTATCCATGAATTTCTCTAATAACTTATCTGCTATCCTCTTTGCAATTTTCATATATTCACTCTTACCGGTTATACTATAGTATTTTAAAATCGACACGGCAGCCAGTGAATTTTTGTCAGCATAAAAAGTTTTATCAATTGATGGCTTTTTTAGTTTACCTCGTTTTATTTTATCTGCTTTGTAATATTCCTGGCCAGCAATTTGACCTCCATAAAACAGTCCTTTTTTACTATCATAAAGGTATTTCTCTATATAGTTTAAAATATCTTCAGCCACCCTCATGTATAGTGGATGATTGAATACTTGATATGCCTCTATGTATAAGGACAATAATCGAGCATTATCATCCAGTAGCTTCTCATAGTTGGGATTGGAAAAGTCTCTCTCTGCAGCATATCTAAAAAAGCCTCCCTCCACTCTATCATAAACCTCACTGCCGTACATAATATCCATGGTTTTTACAATAACTCTCTTGATATTTTCATCATTGGTCGCATAGAAGTAACCAATCAGATATGAAAGCAATTCTGGGTATAAAAATTTCGGTCTCTTCCCAAAGCCGCCATACTTTGTGTCAAACATATCCATGGCAGATTTAAGGATATATGCCTGTATTTCATTACATACATTTTTTGAAATTGCTCTGACATATATAGCCTTTTTTTCTATTTTTTTATTATCTCTTCCCGACATTTCATCATTGAATTCCCTGTATAACCTGTTTGCTTCTTTTAGCATATGCAATAATTCTTCAGGTGAAATATATGTCCTCCTTATAATAACCTGTCCATTGGGAGACAGTATAGCAGTCGACAGCCATCCGCTTAATTTATATCTGCCATCAGCATCCAAACTTTTGTCCATGTCTATCCTTATCGGCACAAAATTATCATTAATGTATTTTATTGCCTGGTCATCGACATGACACCAGTAACACCAGGGTGCACTGATACTCAAAAGTATAAGTTTATTCTCCTCTCTGGCCTTACTAAAAACTGATTCGTCCCATTCATTCCATTTTATAGAGTTTTTCCCCATGAACCCCACCTATTTCCTTGTTGTCCTAAACATTGATTGTTATGCTTTATGTCCTAATACTCCTGACATTTTGATGAGGCAAAGCATCATAGTTATATTTTAACCACAAAAATAGAACCCATACATGATTGTATGGGCTCTAAAACGTCATCTTTTCACGCTTGCATAAGACTCGTCAATTTCTGTGCAACGCCTATCAATATTGCGAAAAACCTCTTTATATATTTCAGCTACAGGATTACTATCTTCCAGTGCTATTGGCTTACCTGTATCGCTCTTTTCCCTTATATCCGTTATTATAGGTATTTCACCTAAGACCATAGTCTTTAACTCTTTTGCCAGCTTTTCTGATTCTTTTTCACCAAATATATAGTGCCTGCTGCCACAGTCGGGGCACTCAAAATACGACATATTTTCTACCACACCAAGTATATCAACCCCAACCTTTTGAGCCATTTTACCCAGTCTACCAGCCACATGAGATGCTGCAGATTGAGGTGTAGTTGTCAAAAGAAGGTAGCTTTGCGGTATCAACTGCATTATTGATAGCGGCACATCACCTGTTCCTGGTGGAAGATCTACAAACATATAGTCTATATCTCCCCACTGGACATTATACATAAATTGCTGTAATATGTTTGATAAGAGTGGCCCTCTCCATATAACAGCAGAGTCCTCACTCACAAAATTCCCCATTGATATGGCCTCTATGTCATGCACTCGAATTGGAAACATATGGGTTTCGTCTATTGCATTAGGTCTGATATCATTTATGCCCAGCATCCTTGATATGCTAAATCCGAGTATATCTGCATCTATCAGTCCCACTTTATGACCAAGTTTTGACGCCGCTATAGCAAGATTTACAGCGATCGTCGATTTACCAACTCCACCTTTGCCGGAACCAACCAAAATGGTCCTTGCGGTGTCAAAAACACTATCTTCATGAGTATTTTCACCCATTAGTGCATCTTTTTCTTCTTTGCTCATCTCCCCAAATGTAACAACTACTTTGTCAAAAACACCCAAGGACAGTATTTTCTTTTCTATGTCATCTTTTATCGTTGCCTGTAATGGACATCCTTTTATAGTGAGATTCACACGTATTTTCACAGTGGAACCATCTATATCAATAGATTCAGGCTTGACCATACCGAGCTCGACAATACTTCTGCCCAACTCCGGATCATATACATCTCTTAAAGCATCAAGTATTTTTTGTTTATCCACTCACAACACCTCCATTTTTTGCAGATATATTATAACATAGAAATCTTCCTAATATGAAATGTCAAAACAATCAACTCCTATTCATAAGACTTAAGGTATATATTTACTATGTCCTGAGTAGTTACTTCTTTTTGGAAATTTTTCAGGGCTCCCACTAAGGTCTTCTGGGCATCCTGTGCCAAAATTTCTATATCATTTTTAGGCACTCCCAGTTCTTTTAGCGTTAATCTCTTCCCCAAGGCTTCTAAAAATCGCAGGACCTCATCTTTTAACATTGACGCCAACGCCAATTCATCTATATCGTCAACATTACTTATAAAAAGTTTTGTTATTTCTGCATACCGTTTTGGATTATATTTGTAACCAAATTCTATAAATGATGGTAATAAAGCAGCCAGGCCATCCCCGTGAGTAATATTATATTTCCCACTTAAGGGATGCTCTAAAGCATGTACCAGTGATGTGGCAGATGTTGCCATAGCCATACCAGATAGTGCAGCCGCCCATGCCATTTTTGACCTGGCTTCTATGTCATTGCCATCTTCATATGCCTTTTGGAGATTATCTATACACAACCTTAATGATTCATATGCAAACATATCACTCACCGGAGTCGCTGCGGGCCCTATATAACACTCCAGTGATTGACAGAAAGCATCAACTCCCGTACTGGCTGTCATAGACGGCGGAAGGCTTTTAACCAGTTCAGGGTCTATAATAGAATATTTAGGAAAGGTATAGTAACTTTTAAATGAAGGCTTCAATGAGTTTGCCGGATTGGTGATAACCGCTGCTCCATCAGCCTCTGAACCAGTACCGGAGGTGGTCGGAACCGCAATTATGGGATACGCACCGATTATCTTCTCCTTTTCCTTATTCGGATCCATAAAATCCCATATTGGCCTCCTGTGATATGCAGCTACAGCAATTCCTTTTGCAGTGTCAATGCTGCTCCCTCCACCTATTGCAATAATAAAATCACATTCAGAATCTAAAAATTCTTTAGAGCCTTCATCTACAATGATCGTGGTGGGGTTGGGCATTGCATTGGTATAAAGTACATATTCAACTCCTGAATTTTTAAGCATTGCAGAAAGTCTATTCTGTAGGCCTCCTCTGCTCAGGGTATTCTTCCCTGTAACAACAAAGGCTTTTTTCCCCAGATCTCTAACAATATCACCTAAGTTGTCAAATTGGCCAGGCCCTACATAAAAATGAGTTTGTATGGAATAATTAAAAGATTTCATAGCTATCATCCCTCCATGTCAAAATAATTTTATTATATCTTCCATGTCCATGCAGTTTATAACGTCCTGTGGCTCAAGCCATCCCTTCCTAGCTATACCCACACCATATTTAACATCCTTAAGCCCTTCAATGTTATGGGCGTCGGGTCCTATGGCAAACCGTACACCTTTTTCCTTTGCAATCTTTAACATTCTCCAGTCCATATCCAACCTATACGGGTTAGCATTTATCTCTATTATCTTATTGTTTCTTGCTGCTTCATCAATGACTCTCTTTATATCCAGTTTATATCCTTCTCGTGATAAAAGCAATCTTCCAGTGGGATGACCCAGTATTGTCAAATATGGATTCTGGAGTGCTTTTACTATCCTCTCTGTCATATTATACTCTGATAATCCAAAATTTGAATGGACAGAGCCAATAATAAAATCGAACCTTTTGAGCAGTTCTTCAGGGTAATCTAAGCTCCCATCAATCAGTATATCTGATTCTATGCCCTTTAATATTTTCACACCACCAATCATCTCATTTAAATGGTCTATTTCATCCCATTGTCTCAGCAGGTCCTCCTCTTTTAGGCCGCCAGCATAGAAGGCAGATTGACTGTGGTCAGTAATTCCAATATATTCATAGCCCAGTTCCTTTGCCTTATATGCGATCTCTTCGATAGTCGCCTTTCCATCACTGTATATAGTATGGACGTGAAAAATTCCCTTAATATCCTTATCAGATATCAGATATGGCAACGAATGATTAGCAGCAGCCTCAATCTCACCCATATCCTCCCTGAGCTCCGGAGGTATAAAATCCAGGCCCAGCATTTTATATAGCTCTACCTCATCTTTTACCTGGATATTTTCTTCACCTCGGAAAAGGCCATACTCATTCATTTTAAGCCCCATTTCCTTGGACCTATGCCTCATGGCAACATTATGTTCCTTGCTACCTGTAAAATACTGTAGTGCATAGGGATATTCCTCGGGTCCTATAACCCTCAGATCAACCTGAATACCATAGCGTGTATATATGCTGCTCTTTGTTTCGCCGGCAGCTATAGTTTCCCTAACATAAGGACCATTTAAAAAAATATCCATAACCTCTTGCGGTTTGCTGGAAGACACAAGTATATCAACATCCCTTATTATCTCCCTTTTTCTTCTCAGGCTCCCTGCTACCTCAATGTTTATTATGTCCTTACATGATTTTAAATAAGATAATATCTCCTCGGCCTGGCCATAAGCCTCTGAATAGAGATACTTACCTTGATATTTCTTATACTGCATTATCCCATCTAAAAATTTTTTCTGCGTCTTTTCTCCAAAACCGGGAAGCTCTATCAGACGATTCTCAATACATGCATACTCCAGCTCCCCTATGTTCTTTATGCCAAGCTGTCTATAAAGCACACCAATCTTTTTGGGCCCAATACCCGGAACATTCATAATTTCCAGTAAACTCTCCGGAAGCTCTGCCTTTAAACTCTCATAGTACTCTATCCTGCCTGTAGTATAATACTCAATAATCTTTTTATTGAGGGCATCACCTATACCTTTTAAATCCTTCAGCCTGTCTTCTCTTATCAAAGATTCAATATCCTCATCAAGATTTTCCAGCGTTCGCGCTGCATTATAATATGCCTTTGATTTAAAAGGGTTCTCTCCTTTTATTTCCAGAAGGACACCTATCTTGTTCAAAATCTCTATCAACTGATTTTTGTCCATTTACATCCTCTTCTTTCAATTTCAAACAATCTATCCCAATAATCTTCTTTAAATGTAATCACAAATTCAAATTACCGGAGCGATTCTATCTTTGGTCCTGTCCAAGGTACAGATTGAACAAAGGTCACTTAAAGGGCATTCGGCGCACTTTGCGGCTTTGCCTCTACATATTATGTTACCCCATGCATCAATCAAAGCATGATACTCGTTAAACAGGTACAGGTCCGTTTCAAGATTGGACATAAAATATTGTTGTACTCTTGGATAAGTAAATGGTCCATCCATAATACCCAGTAAGCTAACCAATCTTTTCGTATAGGCATCCACCACAAAAATAGGCTTTCGGGCTCCATAAAGAATTATGACGTCAGCCGTTTCTTCACCTATTCCGGGAAGAGACAAAAGTTCTCTTCTTAAAGTTTTTGTATCCTTATCAAAAAATTTGTCAAGTTCTCCGCCATATTCATCAATAATGTGTTTGCAAAATGCCTTAATATACCTTAACTTCTGATTAAAAAAGCGCGCAGGTCTTATAGCATCTATAATTTCTTCATTCTTAGCATTGTATAACCTATAAAGGTCTATCAGATCTCTGCTATATAAATTTTCTATAGCCACCTCTACATTTTTCCATGCCACATTTTGAGTGAGAATAGCCCCAATTATCATCTCAAAGTCATCTTTTGCAGGCCACCAATGCCGTGGTCCAAAATTGTTATATAGCCTGTTATATATATCCATCAGTTTCATATTTTCCATTCTGTCCATTACCATACCCCCATGAATATTTTATCATAAATGCTCTTATATCAGAAACATTGAAATCATTTTAGCAATATTATATAATTAGTATAGTTATTTTTTTAACAGGAGGCGCCTATGAAACTATCACAAATAATCACTCTTTTAGATGCAAAACCGTTGAATGAGTTTGACCCTGATATTGAAATTATGACCGCTTGCGGGGCTGACCTTTTAAGTGATGTGCTTGCAGCCAAGTATGACAAAGCTCTTCTCCTTACTGGCCTTACAAATATACAAGTAATAAGGACCGCAGAAATAAGTGACATCAAGGCAGTGGTTTTTGTTCGCGGCAAAAAGCCCGGCAATGACATCATATCTCTTGCTTCGCAGTTATCCATACCAGTCATGACTACATCTTACTCAATGTTTGCATCCTGCGGTATACTATATAAAAATGGGCTTAATCCGGGGGACTCTCTATGAGTGAACCATACAAATTAAGCTTCGAGGTTAAAGCAATGGATTTTTCAACAGCTGGTGAAGCATCAAGCACAATAAAAAGCATTCTGATGCGCCTTGGACTGCCTCCTTTGGCAATCAAAAGAGCTGCCATATGCAGCTATGAAAGTGAAATGAACATGGTAATACATTCCTATGGCGGCACATTAAGTGTATGCATAGACAACTCCCAAATAATCATTACCGCCGCAGACACTGGCCCGGGTATCCCAGATATAGAAAAAGCTATGGAGGAAGGGTTTTCCACTGCACCAGAAGAGGTCAAAGAGATGGGGTTCGGAGGCGGGATGGGACTCCCTAATATCAAGGCCAATGCTGATGTATTAGAAATTACTTCCTCCAGCACCGGCACCAAAGTAACAATAAAAATATTCTTAGGAGGGTAATTATGACACTCCATTCCATAGTACTTAATGAAGAAAAATGCAAGGGTTGTACCAACTGTATAAAGCGTTGTCCAACAGAAGCAATAAGGGTTAGAAACGGCAAAGCCAGAATTATAGAGAACCGTTGCATTGATTGCGGCGAATGTATAAGAATATGCCCTAACCACGCAAAAGAAGCACTTATGACTAACATTGATGACATTTATGGATATAAATACAAGGTGGCATTACCTGCCCCGTCTTTATACGGTCAATTTAAAGAACCCCCAGAATCTATACTGGGTGCATTAAAAAATATTGGTTTTGATTATATACTGGAGGTGGCATATGCAGCAGAAATCACTTCTTATTGTATAAGTAAATATCTTAAAGAAAACAATATAAAAAGACCAGCAATTTCTTCATCATGTCCATCTCTCGTAAGGCTGATTATGTTAGAGTTTCCAGGTCTTATTGCAAATATCATAAGAGTCGAATCCCCCATGGAAATAGCTGCACGAATAGTAAAAAGGAATTTAAGCAAAGAACTTGCCGTAAATGAAAACGAAATTGGTGTATTCTTTATTTCCCCATGTGCCGCAAAGATGACGGCAGTAAAAAATCCTATAGGTACAAAAAAATCATATGTAGATGGAGTTATTTCCATAAAGGATATCGCACCAAAAATATTAAAACACAGTAAGGATATAAAAGTTGAACTTACCTCATCATCATTAGGCATAGGCTGGGCGATAAGTGGAGGAGAGAGCAGGTCTGCCAAAATTGAAAATGCTCTTTATGTTGACGGCATACACAATTGTATACAGGTTTTAAGGGAAATCGAACGTGGTAAGTTAAATGATATTGAATTTTTTGAGGGCCTGGCATGCCCTGGCGGCTGCATAGGTGGTCCTCTCACTATTGAAAACCTTTATGTAGCTAAGAATCGCATAAAAAAGATTATGGACTCACTCCCCTCATCACCAAAACCGTTTGATACTGCCGATGTTAACAATCTTGATTCATACATGATGGACGAGGAGATATATTCCACATCAGGGTTAACACTGGACAAAGACCTAAACACTGCTATAAAAAAGTTAACCCTAATAGATAAGATCGAGCCAACTCTTCCAGGGCTTGACTGTGGTGCCTGCGGCGCCCCTACCTGCAAGGCACTGGCTGAGGATATAGCCATGGGCTGGGCCAGTGAAATGGACTGTATATTTATCCTTAAAAATAAGATATCCTCTCTCGCAAAAGAGGTAGCCGACATATCCTCAAAACTGCCTCCAACTATACAATATGAAGGGAGAAATAAAAATGAAGGTAAATGAGATAATAGACAGACTGAATTTAAAATTATTGAGCGGTACAAATGGTCTTAGCAAAGAGGTAAACGATGTATATATATGTGACCTGTTAAGCTACGTCATGTCCCATGCCAGTGAAAATTCACTCTGGATCACAGTGCAGACACATATAAACATTGTAGCCGTAGCAGAACTTGTAGGCATATCATGTATAGTTATACCAGAAAATATCAACGTAGACAGTGATACCCTTGAAAGGGCTGAAAGGGAGTCTATACCTATAGTTTCTACATCCTTAACCTCTTATCATATCGCATGCAGGCTAAAGGAACTTGGTATATGAGACTTTACTATGACCTTCATATTCACACTGCCCTCTCGCCCTGTGCTGATAATACCATGACCCCCAATAACATAATAAACATGGCTTGCTTAAAGGGCCTTAACGTGATAGCAATAACTGACCACAACAGTGTACTCAATTTGCCACCTTTTTTTGAAATTAATCCAGCCGGCATTATGATAATTCCAGGTGTTGAGGTTCAATCCAGGGAAGAGGTACATGTACTGTGTTACTTTAAGGACCTGGATAGGGCAATGCATTTTGGCATGAGGTTAGAGGAACGTCTTCCAGATATATCATGTTCTCCATTTTTTGGTGAACAACTTATCATTGATAAGCATGACAATATAATACGCAATTATAGCAAACTCCTTTTAGGATCTGTTGACCTTTCACTCCATGAAGTCTATAAGTTGGCCAGATATTATGAAGGCGCAGTGGTGCCTGCACATGTTGACAGACCTCACTTCAGCATAATTGCAAACCTTGGATTTGTCCCAGATGATATTCATTTTAAATCTGTAGAATTAAGTCAACCTGAAAATTTACTTGAATATAAAAAACTTTTCCCTGAAAACACATTGTTTTTATTTTCATCAGATGCTCATTTCCTGGGAGACATAAATGAAAAAACTGCATACTTTGATATCAAATATTCAACTATAGACTATATTATTGATTATTTATTGTCATCATAAAAGGCCTATATTATACAGGTAGCTCAATTTTATGCAATGGAGCTTTGCCATCTATATTGCCTGACTTATATCTCAACATACGATATTGAAGGATCTTTATTATAAAAATTTTTATTAAATATGTTAAAATATAAACTAATTTATGTTATAATGTTATCAAATGAAATGTTAGGAGGTATCGATGTAATGACCACTCTTTTAGAGGATACAAAGGAGAAAGAAAAGTTCAAGAGATTGCATAATGTCATTGATGCTTATAAAGATAAACCTGGTGCATTAATACCTGTTATGAATGAGGCTCAGGAGATATTTGGCTATTTGCCATTTGAGGTACAAAAGGAGATATCAGAAGGATTAAATGTTCCATTAACAGAGGTGTATGGAATAGCTACTTTCTATTCTCGTTTCACACTGCATCCCTCTGGAAAATACCGTATTGGTGTATGTCTTGGAACAGCATGTTATGTTAAGGGTTCGGCGCTAATACTTGATAAAATAAAAGAAAAACTTGGCATTGACGTCAATGAGACTACCCCTGACGGAAAGTTTTCTATCGACTCTACAAGATGTCTTGGCTGTTGCGGCTTGTCTCCTGTCATGATGATAAATAATGAGGTTTATGGCAAGCTATCACCAGATAGTGTAGACAAAATACTTGAAAAATACAAATAAAATGAGAGACATTTCTTTGCACCTATTGGATATAGTCCAGAACTCAGTTGAAGCCCGTGCAACATTGATAATAGTAAAATTAATCATCGCCCCATCAAAGAAAAGGTTTTATATGGTGGTTCGCGACAATGGATGTGGTATAGAACATAGCAGGCTTGAAAATCTTACTGATCCATTTTATACCAGCAGGAATACCCGCAATGTAGGTATGGGCCTTTCCCTTTTAAATGCCTCAGTTAAAAGAAGCTTTGGAAAATTAAGGCTGTATTCTGCAAAATCACGTGGAACTATCGTAACGGCATCATTTAGTTTCAAAAGCATAGACCTGCCACCTCTCGGAGATATAAGAGCAACCATCTTATCGTTGATAACATTAAATCCACACATTGACTTTAAAATTATTTTGAAATCAAAAACTTGTTCTTACACATTGGACACCAGATACATTAAAGAAATACTCCAGAATGTGGAAATAAATAATCCGATAGTTATCGACTTCTTAAGGCAAAAACTTGAAACTGATCTTAAGAATTTTGAGGAGGAATATAAAATGATGACCCTTGAAGAACTGGAAAGGATTAGAGAAGAGGCCCTTGAAAGAGTCCAGCTTCGTAAGGAGAAAACAGGCACAAGGATCGTGGTTGGCATGGCCACTTGCGGCATTTCAGCCGGAGCCAGACCTGTTTTGGAAGCAATTATGGATGAGGTATCAAAAAGGGGACTTACAGATGTCATAGTAGCTCAGACAGGGTGTATAGGACTTTGTAAATACGAACCAATAGTTGAAGTAACCAGACCAGGCGAAAATAAGGTTACCTATATCAAGATGGACCCTGAAAAAGCTAGGAAGATGATAGCTGAGCATATTGTCAATGGCCACGCAATAAAAGAGTGGACCATAGAAAGTATACAACTTTAAGGAGGATTGAATATGCCTTTTTATAGATCTCATGTGCTTATATGTGCAGGAACTGGGTGTACATCAAATAATTCAGATGCAGTTGCAGAAAAATTTAAGGAAGAACTTCAAAAACACGGTCTTGAAAATGAGATACAGATCGTAAGAACCGGATGCTTTGGACTTTGTGAGCTTGGCCCTGTAGTAATAGTATACCCCGAAGGAGTCTTTTATAACAGGGTAAAACCGGAGCATGTGCCCGAACTGGTTGAAGAGCATCTCTTAAAGGGAAGAATAGTTAAAAAATATGTATACGGTGAAGCAATTGAGGAAAAGGGTGAATTTTTACCTCTTGAAGAAACCAGCTTCTTTAAAAACCAGCACCGCATTGCACTTAGAAATTGTGGTGTCATAAACCCTGAGGATATAGAAGAATATATTGCGATGGATGGCTACAAAGCATTGGGGAAAGTTCTCACTGAAATGACACCGCAGGAGGTCATCGATATTGTAAAAAAGTCCGGACTAAGAGGCCGCGGAGGCGCAGGCTTTCCAACAGGCCTGAAATGGCAATTTACTCATGATGCCAAAGGAACTCAAAAATATGTTGTATGCAATGCTGACGAAGGAGACCCAGGAGCTTTTATGGATCGAAGTGTACTTGAAGGTGACCCCCATAGCGTAATCGAAGCCATGACAATAGCAGGATATGCTGTAGGAGCTAACTATGGATATATATATGTCCGTGCTGAATATCCTATGGCAGTTAAAAGACTAACCATAGCAATTGGCCAGGCCAGGCGTTATGGTCTTCTTGGCAAAAACATATTTGGTACAGGATTTGACTTTGACATAGAAATAAGGCTTGGAGCAGGAGCTTTTGTATGCGGCGAGGAGACCGCCCTCATGAACTCTGTAATGGGCCGCAGAGGTGAACCCAGGCCAAGACCTCCATTCCCTGCAAACAGTGGTGTATGGAACTCTCCCACCCTGCTCAACAACGTAGAGACATATGCAAATATACCACCCATAATATTAAATGGACCTGAGTGGTTTAGCTCCATTGGCACTGAAAAGTCAAAAGGCACCAAGGTCTTTGCCCTCGGTGGCAAAATTAACAACACAGGACTTGTGGAAGTTCCTATGGGTACTACCCTCAGAGAAATAATATACGAAATTGGTGGCGGCATACCAAATGGTAAAGAATTCAAGGCTGTGCAGACCGGTGGCCCATCAGGCGGTTGTATTACAAAAGATAACTTGGACACACCAATAGACTATGATTCACTGATAAATATCGGTACAATGATGGGTTCCGGCGGCATGATAGTAATGGATGAAGACAATTGCATGGTGGATATAGCCAAGTTTTTCTTAGAGTTTACGGTTGATGAGTCATGTGGGAAATGCCCGCCGTGTCGCATAGGTATGAAACGGATGCTTGAAATATTAAATAAGATAACTTCAGGAAATGGTGAGGAAGAGGATATTGAAAAATTAGAAGAACTTGGAAATTTTATAAAATCATCAGCCCTTTGTGGCCTTGGCCAGACAGCACCCAACCCTGTTCTCTCCACTTTAAGATACTTCAGAGACGAATACGAAGCCCATATAAGAGATAAAAAATGCCCTGCAGGTGTATGCCAGGCACTCATTCAGTACTACGTCGACAGTGAAAAATGCCATGGATGTGCAAGACCGCTGTGTGTTAAGAATTGTCCTACAGGAGCAATATCAGGCGTACCAAAGTCACCCTATTCTATCAATCAAGAGATATGTACTAAATGTGGCGCTTGCATGGAAAGCTGCCCCTTTAACGCAATCTATAAGAAATAACGGGAGGAGATATGAATGGAGATGGTAAAAGTAACAATCGACGGTATAACAAAAGAAGTGCCAAAAGGGTATACTGTACTTGAAGCAGCACATTCAATAGGTATTCACATACCAACATTATGTTATTTGAAGGATATAAATCAAATAGGAGCATGCAGGGTATGTCTTGTGGAAATTGAAGGGGCAAAAGGCCTTCAGGCTTCCTGTGTCTATCCAGTATCTGACGGTATGGTTGTCAGGACCAACAGCCCTAAAGTACGAAAAGCTAGAAAATACAATGTTGAATTAATTCTATCGGCTCATGACAGAAATTGTCTTACTTGTGTACGCAATAAAAATTGTGAACTTCAGACCTTAGCTGATGAACTTAACATAAATGAGATCAGCTTTGATGGCGAGAATATTCACTACCCTATTGATGATTTGTCTCCTTCCATTGTAAGGGATCCTAATAAGTGTGTACTCTGCAGAAGGTGTATCGCTGCCTGCAATGAACAGACCGTATATGCTATAGGTATTAACAATAGAGGTTTTAAATCTGTCGTATCTCCTGTTTTTGGCAGAAGTTTGAACGAATCACCCTGTATAAACTGTGGTCAATGCCTTATATCATGCCCCACAGGTGCTTTGAGAGAAAAATCCAGCATTGAAAAGGTATGGAATGCCTTAAACGACCCTGACACTCATGTAGTCGTACAGACTGCGCCAGCAGTGAGGGCAGCTCTTGGAGAAGAATTCGGTTATCCCATCGGTACACTGGTAACCGGTAAAATGGCAGCAGCACTTAGAAGACTTGGATTTGACAGGATATTTGACACTGATTTTGCAGCCGACCTCACAATTATGGAAGAAGGAAACGAGCTACTCAAAAGATTGAAAAACGGCGGCCCTCTTCCTCTTATAACCTCTTGCAGCCCTGGATGGGTAAAGTTTTGTGAGGAATACTATCCAGAATTTATTGAAAATCTGTCCAGTTGCAAATCACCTCATATGATGCTTGGGGCTATAATAAAGACCTATTATGCGCAAAAAGTCGGTATAGTTCCAGAGAAAATATTCGTTGTTTCCGTAATGCCATGCACAGCCAAAAAATATGAGATAGAAAGGCCAGAAATGACCTTTTATGGCATGAAAAACGTGGATGCAGTCATCACAACCAGGGAACTGGCAAGGATGATAAAAGAGGCTAATATAAACTTTAATGCCCTTCCAGATGAAGATTTTGATGACCCATTAGGTGAATCCACAGGCGCCGGTGTTATATTTGGAGTCACCGGAGGGGTTATGGAGGCAGCCCTGAGGACAGTAGCTGATATTGTAGAGGGAAAAGACCTTGATACAATCGACTATAATGAAGTCCGAGGGCTTGATGGGGTCAGAGAGTCTTCTGTAACTATTGATGGTATGGAAATAAAGATAGCTATAGCAAACGGAACAGGAAATGCAAGAAAACTTCTTGACAAGGTAAAAGCGGGTGAAGCTTTTTATCACTTTATTGAAATCATGGGATGCCCTGGCGGATGTATTAACGGCGGTGGCCAACCCATTGTTTCATCCAGGGTTAGGATGGATGTTGATGTAAAAGCACTGCGTGCCAAAGCAATATACGCTGAGGATGCAGGCAAAACCATAAGAAAATCTCACAAAAATCCGCAAATAATAAAGATATACGAAGAGTTCCTAAAAGAACCATTAAGTGAAACGTCTCACCACCTACTTCATACAGAATATGAGTCAAAGGAACTTTATCCCTTTAAAGATACAACAGTTAATAAGAAGGCTGCTACAGCAGCAAAATAGCAAAAAGCTCCATTCAGAAATGAATGGAGTTTTTTTAAAAAAACGAATAAAAAAGACCAATCCATGTAAAAATATCTTCATAGAGCTTAAAGGAGATGCTTTTACATGGTAATTTCAGATAATAAGTCTGACAGGAAAAATATCGAGTTATATGATATCCCACAGGTACATTATGGAATGCAACTTGTAGAAAACGAACTGTTAAAAGTTATAAGCAAAAGTGACACAATGATCTGCGAAATAATAAAAGGGCTTCTAAATACTGGCAAGAAAATCAGGCCAAAACTTGTTATTATATCTGGAATGTGCTTTGACGAACTAAACGAAAAAATGGTATACACAGCAGTGGCGTCGGAACTTATTCATACCGCCTCTCTTATTCATGATGACATTATTGATGGTTCTGATTACAGGAGAAACAAACCAACTATAAATTACACATATGGTAATTACGTTGCAGTGCTGGCTGGAGACTTTCTATTTGCAAAGGCATTCGAAATTTTGTCAAATCATTACCTTACAAAATGCACTTTGTATTTTGTAAAAGCCATACATGAGATGTGTTCTGGAGAAATTTTACAGTCAAACAGGCGGTTTGACATCAGCATCACCGAGCACGAATATATCCTCAATATAAGTAAGAAAACCGCCTCCTTAATTTCTGCCTGCTGCATGGCAGGTGCAGAAAATGCAGGTGAAGATGATTATGTGATTACCTTGATGGGATTATTTGGATACTATATGGGATGTGCATTCCAAATAATAGATGACATACTCGACATCACAGGTAATCAAGAAGAGCTCGGTAAACCTGCTGCCCACGATTTAACCGAAGGAAATATCAGTTTGCCATTCATTTATCTTTTTGAAGAAACCAGGTATAAAGACAGGTATAAAGATGTGTTGAATAAAAAACAAATTGACAGAGAAGCAAAAGAAGATATGATACACGACGTTCTAAACTCTGATTCTTTATTAAGAGCCAAAAATAAAGCAAGAGAATACGTTGATAAAGCCATTGAATCATTGTGCAAAGTACCCCAGCAAAACGTCTATAAGGAATTATTAATCAAAATGTCCCTTGATAGTCTGGAGAGATGTTATTAACTATATCCTCTCCTGACTCCTCATTCTTTTGCATAAACAGTACAAAATTCTGGCAAAATACTCGGAAGAATGAAGGATGTCCCTGGCATTTATTAAATGTGTCTTTATATCGGCCTTAGGGTCAGAAAGATACATTGCAAGAAGCCCATCTATTACCATACAATGAAATGGCGCATGATTTAATCCTTTTGCTAATGTTAATGAAGTTGTATAAAAATGCTTCAGGCGTTTTATACATTCTTCCTCATCTCTATAATAACTAACAAAATTTAGATCATCGCTCTTCAAATCATCATAAAGGTCTATATAATAATCCAGGAGTATATGTAAACCACATACCCACGGAAAATATACCTGAAATATAGATTCTACCTCATTTTTTGTTAAATCTTTATTAAAAGCAGCAGCGACAAGTACGAATATACCCAATGTAGACCCGCTGGCTGCTGCAAATTCCCATCCATTAATGTCAGGATACTTATTTACGTACATGTTAAACCAATCCTTCAATTTCCCCTCTCTCGCATCCTCAGAGAGATGCTTGTAAACCTGAAGATCAGAATAAAGTCCGGCAAGATATAATATTTTATCTTTGATTACAACATACGAGGGCAAATCTGCTATGATACCTTTGCATTTTCTTACAATGCCTTTAAGATAATCACCATCATCACTATATGGATAATATCTATAATAATCGCTATAAGTGTTGTCAGCAGTAAGTGCGTCAATCACAGCATAGTGCAGACATTTGAAAGCTTTTTCGTCATGTAGACCTACCCTATCGCATAAATTATCCAGATAATCACTTATTGTCTGATATGCAACTACGAATTGTATCATTTTCCGCGTGTCAACATATGGATATAATGCATAAATGCTACCACCCTGACAGTGAAACTTCTTTGTTGATATACTATCTAAAGCCTGTTTCGAAAGTTCATTATCGGGTATAAGCCTCGCAGAATTTATGTATGTAGACAATTCTGCATCAACTAGAGGAAAAACTTTGTAAACAAAATTGTATATTTTATTAGGCTTATACCAGACATTGCTAAAAAATTGCATATAATCACTCCAACGTGGTTTTACCATATATCTTTTACATATTTGTTCTGTATTATTACTAAATATATTTTCAATCACAAAATGCATGGGTGTATTTAGAAAAGATAAATGATTTAGTTTATCTACTTCATTGCACAACCGGTCAGCAAATTTAAACAACAAAAAAGCTATTCAACTCCTTTCTTTAAGAAGTCAAATAGCTTTGTTTCTTCATAGGGGTAAATTGATTAATAGCAAAGCGGTCAAATCTTTTAAATCAGTCACGTTATTACAGTGTTGATAAGTGGTATTCACTTAGACCACATTATTTTTTGCCTTGTGGATAACCCCCAAAACTGGCTTTTTTTCTTATTTTGGTGGAGGCGAGGGGAATCGAACCCCTGTCCGAAGGTGCCCCGATAGGAACTTCTCCGGGTGCAGTTCCTGTTTTAAATTTCACCGCACTGGACTCCCAGGAACAGGATTCCAGATTGGCTAGCTTCATGGATACAATCCTATCTCAAAGCTTTGATAGGACCGTTCCCCGCCAAATCGACGCCCAACATTCAGGTGGCGGGAGGCCTGAAGTGGACGGCTACCTTAAATTAGGCAGCTAAAGCTAAATTATCGTCTGCGTTTATATTTAAGCCCACCGTTTAACGAGCTGATGGAACCTCGACCCGCTATTCCTATCTCAAGCTACCCCCGTCGAAACCAGCACGCCCCCATATTATAATCAATATAGGTTTTTTATTTTAAATTCTCTTTCTGTTTCTCTCCTTAATGTCTTTTCTGCTATAGCCTCACGTTTGTCGTAGAGTTTTTTACCCTTAGCTACAGCAATCTCTACTTTAACCAACCCATTCTTCAGGTATACTTTTGTTGGTACCAGAGTAAAACCTTCCCTTGAGGTATACCCTACAAGCTTTGATATTTCTCTTCTGTGAAGCAATAATTTCCTTGGCCTCAAGGGGTCTTTATTAAAAATATTACCCTTTTCATATGGACTTATATGCATATCATACAGGATTACTTCACCATTTTCAACTTTTGCATAACTATCCCTTATATTAACCTTACCCATGCGGATAGATTTTACTTCTGTACCCGAAAGTACAATACCCGCTTCATAGGTTCCTTCAATAAAATAATCATGAAAAGCCTTTTTATTCTGGGCAATAATCTTTATATCTTCTATATGGATTACCCCCTTATCATGCATACTATATTATAACAGGGTTAAATATTTTGTCAAGGGTTATTATCTTTACTGATCTTCCAGCACAAAATCTATTTGCCTTCTTGGTACGTTTACAGCAGATACTGTAACCTTAACCTTGTCACCGATTTTAAAAATCCTCCTGGTGTGTTCTCCTACCAGGATATGCTGATCATCCATATAGTGATAATAATCATCCTTCAAGCTGCTCAAAGTTACCAGACCTTCTACTGTATTCTGAAGCTCTACAAAAAAGCCAAAGTTGGTCACGCCGGATATTACCCCATCAAAGGTCATACCTATCTTGTCTTTCATATAGACTGCCTTTTCCAGGTCATCGCAGTCACGTTCTACAGACTGTGCGACTCTCTCCATCTCCGAGCTTACCTTAGCTATTTTCTCCAGTACCTTTTCATAGAACCTTACCCTTTTTTCATCCATCCTGCCATTGATTATATCCTTGATGATCCTATGGACCTCTAGGTCTGGGTATCTCCTTATCGGTGACGTAAAATGTGTATAATAATTTACCGCCAGAGCAAAGTGAGGAGCATGTTCGTTGGAATATCTCGCCTGTTTTAAGGACCTTAGAAGCAGGGTACTTATAACCAGTTCCTCGGGCGTATCCTTGACCTTATTTAATAGCTCCTGAAGTGCCCTTGGATGTATTTCGCCACTGGCCAGGCCCTTCAGACCAAGTCCAAAGTTGCGGATAAACCTATTAAAATCCATCAGTTTTTCAATGTCTGGATTTTCATGTATCCTGTATATAAATGGAAAACGCAGCCAGAATACATGTTCAGCAATGGTTTCATTGCATACCAACATAAATTCCTCTATTATCCGGTGAGCTATATTTCTTTCACGTTTTTTTATATCCACCGGGCATCCATTTTCGTCAAGTATAACCTGGGTTTCCGGAATTTCAAATTCTATGCTCCCCCTCTTAAGCCTTTTCCTGTTTAGTATAAGAGCAAGTTCCTTCATAAGCTTGAAATCATCTACAAGATAATCATATCTTGTCATTAAGTCTTTGTCTTCTTCCTCGAGGATCTTATATACCTGGGTATATGTCATCCTCTCCTTGCTCTTTATAACACTCTCCTTTATGTCATATTTCACCACGTTGCCCTTATTATCTATTTCCATAATACAGCTCAATGTAAGCCTTACCTCACCTGGTTTCAAACTGCACAGGCCATTGGATAGCTTAAAAGGCAGCATGGGTATAACACGTCCCGGTATATATATACTAGTACCACGCTTCCTTGCCTCTTTATCAATGGCAGATTTTTCTTTTACATAGTGCGACACGTCTGCTATATGCACACCCAAGAGATAGTTGCCATTGTCCAATCTTTTTATGGAAACTGCATCATCAAAATCCTTGGCATCTTCCCCATCAATCGTTACAATTTTTTCGTCCCGCAGGTCAAGCCTCCCAGCAATATCTTCATCTTTGATATTATCTTCAATAGCCTCAGCCTGCTTTATCACCCTCTCAGGAAACTCCACCTCAATGTCGTACATCATGATGATGGCCATTATTTCTGTGTCAATGTCATTTTCATCTCCCAACACCTTCACGATACGCCCCTCGGGATTTCTTCGAGGCTCTGGATACCTTGTTATCTCAGCCACTACCTTGTAGCCGTGCTTTGCTCCATTAAAAGCATCGCGGGGGATGAACACGTCATAATACATCTTCCTGTCATCAGGGACGACAAACCCATAACTATTGTTATGTTCAAACCTGCCTATGACCCTTGTCACAGCCCTTTTGAGTATCCTTATAACCTCTCCCTCCTGTCTCTTACCTTCCTGTCCTTCACCTATCAGTTTTACAAAGACCTTGTCTCCATCCATTGCGCCATTCATGTTCGATGAAGATATGAAAATGTCATTTTCTCCATCTTCCCTTATGAGAAAGCCAAAGCCTTTCTCATTTCCCTGTATTTTGCCTGCAACCATACCCATATGGTGAGGAAGTCCATAAAGTCCTTTGCTGTTTTTTACAATCTTGCCATCCTTCTCCAAATCCCTGAGTATTTTTTCTATTTGCTGCTTTTCGCTCTTTTGTATATTAAAAGCTTTCATAAGCTCATTTATGCTCAGCGGCTTATATGATTCTTCATTCATATAATCTAAAATTTTATCTCTAATACTCATAAAATTACTATAAGCCGATTTCACCGGCTATTTTTTTCATCTCCTCCAATGCAATATCGAAAAATTCTTCTAAGGTAAGCCCCAGCTCCTCACAGGACTTTATCTGCTCTCTGCTGGCACCTCTGGCAAATGCCTTGTCCTTAAACTTCTTTTTAATTGAGCTGGCCTTAACATCCTCAAGTTTCTTTGAAGGCATGACCATAGCCACTGCAATGATAAATCCGGAAAGTTGGTCTGCTGCATAAAGTGCTTTATCAAGCATACTCACCCTTGGCAATCCATGTATCTCATTATGTACTTTCACAGCATATACCATGTCATCATCCAAACCCATTTCCTTCAACATATCAGCTCCAATAAGGCTATGTGCCTCAGGATTATCCGCAGTCTGTTCATAATCAATATCATGCAGTAGCCCCGTTAGAGCCCATTTTTCCTCATCCTGCCCGAGCTTCCTGGCCAGGCCTCTCATTATGGCCTCCGTGGCAATCATGTGATCTATCAGATTTCTTGAATATACGTTCTCCTGTATCTTTTGTAAAGCTTCTTCCCTATTCATTTTCAAACCTCCAGTAGTATTATGTTACAAATATTATAATAAAATGAGGAAATAATTACAAATTTAATTTTGCTTCATTTCTCATCAAAGATAATAACATACCTGCAATTGACGTCACTCAGGATACCATAACATTCGTGTCTGTGACTCGCTATGTACACTTCCACCAAACATACATACATTAGACATTGAATTTTACGGCATCGTTCAGATGCTCTGGCTCATTTACGCTATTAAAAAGGACACTCTCAAGGCAAATTCTCACATTGAAGTAAGGGTGTGTCCATAGGTATCGTTATTCAAACAATCATGATGCTATCACGATTATGGATGTTTATGTCATAAAACATAGAGGATCATATCAAACAAAAAAGCACCTCTCGGTGCTTATAAAAAGAGTGGTGCAAAAACCAGCGATACTATTGTCATTAATTTTATCAATATATTTAAGGATGGTCCTGCAGTATCTTTAAAGGGGTCACCTACGGTATCTCCGACGACGGCAGCCTTATGGGCCTCACTACCCTTGCCTCCATAATTACCAGATTCAATGTATTTCTTGGCATTGTCCCATGCGCCGCCAGAATTTGCCATCTGTATAGCCACAAGTACACCGGTAACAACTGCGCCGGTCAGAAAACCGCCCAGTGCCTCTTTGCCCAGTACCAATCCCACAACTACAGGTGCTATCACAGCAATAAGTCCCGGCACAATCATTTCTCTTATTGCCGCATCTGTGCTTATCCCGACACATCTGCCATAGTCAGGCTTTGCCTTACCTTCCATTATTCCTGATATTTCTCTAAACTGCCTTCTTACCTCTTCAATCATCTTATATGCTGCCTTGCCAACAGCCTCCATAGCCATAGACGCAAAAAGGTACGGCATCATACCACCAATAAACATACCTGCAATGACATATGGATTTAAGAGGTCTATTGTCTTTAGACCCACAGCCTGTGAGTATGAAACAAAAAGTGACAGAGCTGTTAGAGCTGCAGAACCTATGGCATATCCCTTACCTATTGCTGCCGTTGTGTTGCCTACTGAATCCAGTTTATCGGTTATATTTCTTACGCTTTCAGGAAGTTCGGCCATCTCAGCTATGCCACCTGCATTGTCTGCAATCGGTCCATATGAGTCTACAGATACAGTCATACCCGTGGTGGATAACATTCCAACAGCTGAAAGAGCTATGCCATATATCCCAAAAAACTTGTAAGCAACTATCGTCGCCAGAGCAATAAGTATAAGTGGAAATGCTGTGGAGGTCATGCCAACGGCCAGGCCGCTGATTATAGTGGTAGCAGCTCCTGTTTCTGACTGCTGAGCAATATGCTTCACTGGATTATAGTCAGAAGACGTATAATATTCGGTTATCTGCCCTATTGCCACACCCACGACAAGACCAGAAATGACTGCCCAGAGAGCATTTAAATTGCCAAACATAGCCTTACTGAGGAAAAATGCTGCAATGATTACTATGACGTTGCTGGAATACGTCCCCATCATAAGAGCCCTTTGAGGGTTGCCACCCTCATCGCTTCTTACGAACATGCTTCCTATAATTGAAGCTATAATTCCAATCCCAGCAATATAGAATGGGAACAACACATAGTTTACATCTTTCATGACAAGTGCGCCTATGGTAACAGCAGATATGATGGAACCAACATACGATTCAAACAGGTCAGCACCCATCCCTGCCACATCGCCGACATTGTCACCTACATTATCAGCTATAACAGCAGGATTTCTCGGGTCATCTTCAGGTATACCTGCCTCTACCTTACCTACAAGGTCGGCGCCCACATCTGCAGCTTTTGTATATATACCACCACCAACCCTTGCAAACAGGGCAATAGAGCTGGCTCCCAGGCTGTACCCTGTAACAACACTGGGTTCTTTAAATATTATATACAGTATACCTAATCCAAAAAGCCCCAACCCTACAACCGACATACCCATTACAGAGCCGCCAGAAAATGCAATGTTAAGGGCCTTATTCATACTATTCTTTGCAGCATTAGCAGTCCTTGCATTAGCTCTTGTAGCTACGCTCATGCCTATGTAACCTGATAAAACGGAAAAGAGTCCACCTATAACAAAACAAAGAGCAGTCAACCAGTTGATGACAAAACCAAGGACAAAGAACATTACGACAATAAATATCGCAATTACCCTGTATTCTCTAAAAAGAAAAGCCATTGCCCCTTCATGTATAAAATTAGAGAGTTCCTGCATTTTCTCATTCCCAGGATCCTCTCTCATCACCTTGGCGGTTTGATAAAAAGCAAATACAAGGGCCAACACACCAACGACCGGAGCAAAGTACAAAAAGCCCATCGTTCAACCTCCTCTATTAAATTATCTCATTAAAATAGTAAGAAGCACGGAAGTAACTATAAAAGCAATTGCACTGATAGTAGTGATCCTGGCAAACATAGCGTCTAGAGTACGTGCCCTGTTTTTACCAAACAGGCTCTCGGCTCCACCTGCAACCACTCCCTGCACGCCTGATTCTTTGGCAGACTGTAACAATACCGTGGCAGTTAATGTAATAGCAATAATTAAGTGTAATACCTTAAGTGCTGTTACCAAAGTCATCCCACCTTTCCAGTTGTTTATTCGTAACTTGACACAAATATTTTATCATACTGATGTAAAGTTTACAACTATAAAATGGGCCACTTCCCATAGCTGGCCCATTTTGTTACATACTATTATTAAATATAAGGTTAAATGTATGTCTTAAACACAAAATTATGTTGCATATTACACCTAACTTAAATTATAAAAACCATCAAGGCCGAGAAACTCTGCTGTTTCCCCTAATTCTTCCTCTATTCTCAGGAGCTGGTTGTATTTGGCTACCCGCTCTGTCCTGGACGGTGCACCTGTCTTTATAAACCCTGTATTAAGGCCAACAACCAGGTCTGAAATGGTAGTATCTTCGGTCTCTCCAGAACGATGAGAGATTATGGCAGTATATTTCGCTCTCTCGGCCATTTTAATTGCCTCCAAAGTTTCTGTCAACGTACCTATCTGATTTACTTTTATTAGAATAGAGTTCGCCACCCCAAGCTTAATGCCCTTTGCAAACCTTTCAGTGTTTGTAACAAACAGGTCGTCACCTACCACCTGTATCTTTTTACCTACCCTGTCTGTGAGCAGTTTCCATCCATCCCAGTCCTCTTCTGCCATTCCGTCTTCTATGGATAATATTGGGTACCTGGCTATAAGATCCTCATAATACTGAACCAATTCTTCAGCACTTCTTACCAGCCCCTCACCCTCAAAGTGATATTTACCATCCTCTTTATATAGTTCAGAAGCTGCTACATCCACTGCCAATGCAACATCCACACCAGGCTTATAATCAGCCTTTTCTATAGCTTCAACTATCACCTTCAATGCCTCTTCATTAGAGGTCAGATTGGGTGCAAAGCCTCCTTCGTCACCCACGGATGTAGACAACCTCATAGAACCCAATACAGACTTTAAGGAGTGAAATACCTCCGCTCCCATCCTTAGAGCCTCAGCAAAACTTTTGGCCCCTACAGGCATTATCATAAACTCCTGAATGTCCACATTATTATCAGCATGTTTCCCACCGTTTAATATGTTCATCATTGGTACAGGCAATATCTTTGCATTAACACCGCCTAAATACCTGTACAGGGGTATATCAAGCTCATTGGCAGCTGCCCTTGCGCACGCTAAGGATACACCCAGTATGGCATTGGCGCCGAGTTTTCCCTTGTTTGGCGTTCCATCCAGGTCTCTTAGCAGCTTATCTATATACACCTGCTGTGTTACATCCAATCCAACAAGCTCAGGTGCAATTATTTCATTTACGTTATCAACAGCCTTTAAGACTCCTTTGCCGTTGTATCGCTTCTTGTCTCCGTCCCGCAGCTCAACAGCCTCGAAAGTACCCGTAGAAGCTCCTGAGGGGACTGAAGCTCTCCCTATCACACCATCTTCTAAAAGGACCTCTACCTCTACGGTTGGATTACCCCTGGAATCTAAAATTTCTCTTGCATGGACATCCATTATAGTTGACATATTTTATCTCTCCTTTCTTATAATCAAATCTTTTCCTGTCATTTCTTCGGGAATCGGTTTGCCAAGCATATCTAAAATCGTAGGTGCTATATCACATAACTTTCCGCCGCTCTTTAACTCAATATTATCCTCGCCAATTATTATTAAAGGAACGGGATTAGATGTATGTGCTGTATGGGGTGCATTTGTCTCTTCATCCCACATCTTTTCAGCATTGCCATGGTCAGCAGTTATTACTACCTTTCCGCCCTTAGAGAGGACCTTGTCAACTACCATGCCAACACACCTGTCAACGGCCTCTGCAGCTTTGACTGCGGCATCAAATACACCAGTATGGCCTACCATATCACAGTTTGCATAATTAAGTACTATCAAATTATACATGCCACTGTCAATACGCCTTAAAACCTCATCTGTTACCTCAAAGGCACTCATCTCAGGTTTAAGGTCATATGTTGCAACCTTTGGTGATGGTATAAGTACCCTGTCTTCTCCGCTATAAGGCTCTTCTACCCCACCGCTGAAGAAAAAAGTAACATGGGCATATTTTTCTGTCTCTGCTATCCTCAATTGATTCAATCCCAGTTTGCTTGCGTATTCACCCAGCGTATTTATATAGACCTCAGGAGGGAAGGCTATATGGACGTTCTTTAATGTGTCATCATACTGTGTCATGGTGACATAATAGGTATTAAAAAAACCCTTCTCCCTTTCAAAACCATCAAACTCTTCATCAGTTAGTGCATGAGAAAGTTGTCTTGCCCTGTCTGCCCTGAAGTTAAAAAATATCACTGAATCATTTTTCTCAATTGTGGCTGTAATTTCACCATTTCTTTTTATGACAGTCGGTATTACAAATTCATCATTATTGCCCTCATCATACGATGTCTTTACAGCCATTACAGGGTCATCTGACACCCTGCCTATACCTAATACAATGGCATCGTAAGCTTTTTTTACCCTCTCCCACCGCTTATCACGGTCCATGGCATAATACCTACCTGAGACAGTGGCAATTTCTCCTACTCCGATCTCTTTTAACTTTTGTTCAAGTAATTCAATATAACCGGCGGCAGACTGCGGAGGAGTATCTCTCCCGTCAAGAAAAGCATGGACATATACCCTGTCTATCCCATTGTCTTTTGCCATCTTCAGCAGAGCATATAGATGGCCAATATGACTGTGGACACCGCCATCAGACACAAGACCCATTATATGAAGCTTGGAATTGTTGAGTTTCACATTATCCATAGCACCTTTCAATGCAGGATTTTTGAAAAAATTTCCCTCTTCAATCTCTTTGGTTATTCTTGTAAGCTCCTGATATACAACCCTGCCGGCCCCTATGTTCATGTGGCCCACCTCCGAGTTGCCCATCTGACCTTCAGGCAGTCCAACAGCCAAGCCAGAGCAGCGGAGTGTGGTATTGGGATAAACCTTAAAATATCTATCTAAGTTTGGAGTATACGCCTTCTTTATAGCATTATATTCATTATCTTCCCCCAAACCATATCCGTCCATAACAATTAACGTACAAAGCTCAGCCATTTCGTGCCTCCTTAAAATTTACAATCCTTGTAAATTCATTTACCTTCAAGCTGGCACCACCAACAAGAGCACCATCTATTCCTTCCCTGTCCATGAAACCTTTTATGTTGTCGGCCTTTACGCTCCCACCATACAATATCCTGACCATTTCCCCTATCTTCAGTAGTTCATCGACTTTCTTTCTTATAAACTCAATCACATACAACGCATCATCAGGTGAAGCATTCTTACCTGTGCCTATGGCCCATATTGGCTCATAGGCAATTACCAGTTCCTTTAGTGATAAATCCTTAAGGTCCTCATCCAGCTCGCGTCCTATTTTTTCTAACGTAAGGCCCATCTCTCTTTCTTCCAGTGTTTCTCCAACACACAGGATTGGCTTTAATCCATGCCTTTCACAGGCTTTCATCTTAAGGTTTAACATTCCGTCGTCCTCTTTGAAGTATCCTCTTCTCTCAGAGTGTCCAATTATGACATATTCAACCCCAATCTCTTTAAGCATAAGCGGAGATATTTCGCCGGTATAGGCACCATTATCTTCCCAGCACATATTTTGTGCTCCCAGCTTGATCTCTGTATCAGATATTTCCCGGGAGACAATACCAAGATCCACAAATGGTGGTATCACAGCAACCTCAACTGTGCTGTCCAACTCCTGCTTTTTAAAATCTTCTATAAAGACTTTTGCCTCATCAGGTGTCATATTCATTTTCCAGTTACCAGCTATCAGCGGCCTTCTCATCATCTCACCACCCTATTTATCCATAAGCACACTCACACCCGGCAGTTCCTTCCCCTCTAAAAATTCTAGGGAAGCACCCCCACCGGTTGAAATGTGCGTCATACGGTCTGAAAATCCCATTTGCTCAATAGCTGCAACTGAATCACCGCCACCTATTATGGTTGTACCCCGGCACTCTGCCATTGCCTCTGCTATCCTTCTTGTCCCTGTGGCAAAAGGCTTTATTTCAAATACGCCCATGGGACCATTCCATATTGCGGTCTTTGCATTAACTATCTCCTTTGAGAACAACTCTACAGTCTTTGGCCCTATATCAACGCCAATCATGTCTTTTGGCATCTCTTCAATGTTTACTGTTTCATATTTAGTATCTGCACTCAATTCCTTAGCTATCACAGTATCAAGTGGTAACAGGAACTTTACATTCCTCTCATCCGCTTCCTGCAGCAGTTCTTTTGCCAGGTCTATTTTATCAGCCTCAAGCAATGACTTACCCACCTCAAAACCCTGCGCTTTTATGAAGGTATATGCCATACCGCCACCTATAAGAAGCGAGTCAACCTTTGTTATAAGGTTTCTTATAACACCTATCTTGTCGGAAACCTTCGCACCTCCAAGTATCGCTACAAACGGCCTCTCAGGATTTTCTAAGGCCTGGCCCATGACTGAAATCTCTTTCTCCATTAAAAGCCCGGCAACAGCAGGCAGGTATGCAGCTATTCCTGCAGTAGAGGCATGGGCACGGTGGGCTGTGCCAAAAGCATCATTTACATAGATTTCTGCCAGTGATGCAAGTTCCTTTGCAAATCCTGAATCGTTTTTCTCCTCCTCCTTATGGAAACGAAGGTTTTCCAGAAGAAGGACCTCACCATCCCTTAGTGCCAATGCCTTTTGCCTTGCATCATCACCTATGCAGTCCTCAGCAAATTTAACTTCTTTTCCCAAAAGCTCAGAAAGCCTCACCGCTACCGGCTTTAAACTGTATTTTAAATTAAATTCTCCCTTGGGTCTACCCAAATGGGATGCCAGTATCACCTTTGCTCTGCTATCAATAAGATAATTAATAGTAGGTAGAGCAGCCCTTATGCGTGTGTCATCGGTTATGTCTCCATTTTCATCTATTGGTACATTAAAGTCTACACGCACAAATACTCTTTTATCAGTCACCTCAATATCCTTAATGGTCTTCTTGGACATAACAACTCCTCCTTCAAAGAGCAGGGAATAAATCCCTGCCCCCAAGATTAAAAGCCTTTATTGGCAATGTAAACAGCAAGGTCAACAACACGGTTAGAATAACCCCATTCATTGTCATACCACGCCACTACCTTGACCATATCATCATCAACCAGCATAGTGGAAAGTGCATCAACTATAGAGGAATGAGAATCTCCTTTAAAGTCCATAGACACAACCGGTTCTTCGGTATATGCCATAATTCCCTTCAACTCGCCTTCTGCTGCCTCCTTTAAAGCCTTATTTACCTCCTCAACAGTAACCTTGGTATTAAGGTCGGCAACAAGGTCAGTCACTGAAACATCTGGTGTTGGCACGCGTAAAGCCATACCGTTCAGTTTGCCCTTCAGTTGAGGCAAAACAAGCGCCACAGCCTTGGCTGCCCCTGTTGTTGTCGGTATGATGTTGACAGCAGCAGCTCTAGCCCTGCGCAGGTCAGAATGAGGCAGGTCAAGTATCCTCTGGTCGTTTGTATATGAATGGACTGTTGTCATAAGTCCTCTCTTTATACCAAATTTTTCATCCAGTACCTTAGCCACTGGTGCAAGGCAGTTCGTGGTGCAGGAAGCATTGGATATTATATTGTGATTTTTAGGATCATATTTATCCTCATTGACACCCATAACTATCGTGATGTCCTCATTTTTGGCTGGAGCAGAAATAATGACCTTTTTTGCACCTGCCTCTAAATGTTTTGAGGCACCATCCCTGGATGTAAATCTGCCTGTAGATTCTATAACTATGTCCACACCCAGGTCTTTCCATGGCAATTTAGCGGGATCTGTCTCTTTGTAAACCTTAATCTCCTTGCCATCAACAACTAAAGAATCTTCAGTATGAGACACCTCACCGCTGAACCTTCCAAAGGTTGAGTCATACCTTAAAAGGTAGGCCAGTGTTGCCGGGTCTGTAACATCATTTATTGCTACTATTTCAATGTCCTTCAGTCCTTTAGCATAAGCAGCCCTAAAAACATTTCTTCCTATTCTTCCAAATCCATTGATACCAACCTTTACAGTCATCATAAAACCTCCTTAAAATATTATTGATTTTATATTAATTATCACCAATTATGGTGAATTAATTAACTCAATTATCCTTCGTGCGGCACCCTCATCTATAATAAGGCTTTCCGGTGGGATTACCCTGCATGATGCCAGTATTGCCTCTGCCTTTGAAGCACCACCGGATATCGCCAGTTTATGAGGCAACCTCAAAAGCTCATCAATATCTAAACTTATAGTACCTGCGGTATATACAATCTGGCCATTGATGTTGAAATAATAACCCATTGTCTCAGCAACTGCTCCGGCATCATTAAGCAACTTTTTAATAGAGTCACTCAGATGCCTTCTTTTAGCCATAACGTCGGCTCGTCCAATTCCATATATTAAAACATCCGCTCTTTTCACATAATCTATGGTTTCTCGAATGCCCTGCTCATTTATAAGAATCTTAAGCGCATCCGAGCTGATATCATCTGGTATATGCAAAAATCTATAATTAGCATTTAGTTTTTTGCTAAGTGTGGCAGTAATTGTATTTGCCTGAAACTCCACTTCACGGCCAAGGCCGCCTCTTGCAGGCACTACCATCAGATTCCTATATGTCTTATCTACGGATAGCACCTCAGCCAAGGCAGCAACAGATGAACCGCCAGCCACAGCTATTATCATATCGTCATGAAGCATTCCAGTTAAAATGTTAGCTGCCTTTTTTCCCATTTCATTTAAAAGAAAGTGATTTTTCCCTACATCACCCGGTACTATAGTGATATTTTTTATACATAACCTGTCACGAATCTGCTTTTCTAACTCTGGCAGCCCTTTAAGGTCATGGATAAAATCCCTCAGGGACTCCAATACATCCACCCCATCCTTTGTTACCCTCATCCCTTCACCTGAGATAGATATTAAACCCTGTCCCTTTAAAATATCCACCTCATCTCTTATAACCCTTTCTGTCATACCTGTAACACTGCTCAAGAGCCGCCTTCCTATAGGTTGATTATAATATATTGTATATAAAATAAGGTACCTCTTCTCTGCAACATTTACCAGCTCTGGCAGGATCCTCTTCTGCATTTCTATAATATGATTCATTTATGGTCCCCCATGGTCTTAAAATGTCCCTACCCACTCAAAAAATAAGCCCTCATCTATATTTTATACCAAAATAAAGGCTATAACAATACCTCAAATTTTTAATCAAACCTTTTCCTTCTATTTGATGATGGAATTCCCATTTCATCTCTATATTTTGCCACAGTCCTCCTCGATATATCTATTCCCCTCTCTCTAAGAAGTTCAGTAATGGTGAGATCACTCAGTGGAGATCGAGGGCTCTCTGTTGCAATTATCTCTGATATAAGGTTCTTTATCACCTCCGATGACACCTCTCCGTCCTCATGGCTTACACCATTTTTAAAGAAAAATTTAAGTTCAAAAACACCTTTGGGTGTGTCAACATATTTGCCATTTGTTGCTCTGCTTACTGTGGATTCATGTATGCCACATGTCCTTGCTATCTGTTTTAAAGTCAAGGGTCTTAATCCACTAACGCCCGAGCTAAAGAAATCCCTCTGATATTCAACAATTGCTTTGATTACATTATAAAGGGTTGTCTTCCGTTGCTCTATATTTTTAATGAGCCAAAAAGCTGATTGAAGTTTCTCATTTAGATATTTAAATTCCTCTGAGTTCCTGCTGTTATTTAAAAGAAGCTCTCTGTAAAATTTATTGATCCTGAGCCTTGGTATAACACTATCATTTATAATAATCTCAAAATTACCCCTCACCTCTTTAATTATCGCATCGGGTACAATATACCTCATATCGTTATATCCTGTAAAGTTGCAACCCGGCCTCGGGTTGAGGGTCTTTAAAATATCTATCATGTGTTGTACCTGTGATACATCTATGTTCATCTTCCTTGCAATGGCAGTCAGTTTATTTTCCGCAACATCTTTTAGATGGTGCTCTATGAGGTACACGATGTCATCATTTAATACACCCTTTGCTTTAAGCTGTAAAAGCAGACACTCCTTCAGGTCTCTCGCTCCTACTCCAGGTGGATCAAACTCCTGTACAATTCCTAATGCCTTTTCCACAATAAACATATTCTCATGCAGGTACATGGCAATGTCGCTTAAGCTCACTGAAGAAAGGTAACCGTTTTCATCAAGACTATCAATGATATACTGGCATACCCTTTTAGTCCTCATTGTAACCGGTGTTAAATGAAGTTGAAACATAAGGTGTTCTCTTAAAGAGGGTACGGAAGGCACATAACTTTCAAAGGATATGTCCTCTTCGTCATCATCATATCTGCTCTCTCCTGGATTATTCTGGCTTATATAATCGCTCCATTCAATTATATCCATACTGTCATCCTCAGAGGCCTCCAGGATTGGATTGATTTCCAGTTGTTCTTCTATATACTGGCTTAACTCCAGAACGTTAAGCTGCAGGATATTGAGTGCCTGTTTAAGTTCGGGGGTCATTATTAATTTTTGAGTTTGGTTTAATATCAGGTTCATATCCACCGCCATAAATATCCCAACCCTCTATGGTTAAAGTTTAGTCCCATTCAATTACTTAAGATTGTGGATGATGCCATTCGTTATACTGGTAAGTATAATGGCTGAATCAGTTTTATATTTATATATATTCTATAAAAATCTTATAAATCCTTCTTTTAAAAAAGATAGGGATCAAAATCCCTATCTCTATTATAACTCATTTATTATCTTTACGCTAGAACTTGCCCCAATTCTTGTAGCCCCGGCCTCAATCATCTCTATTGCAGTTTTTAAATCCCTTATTCCCCCTGATGCTTTCACTCCTACATTCGGTCCTACTGTATTCCTCATAAGTTTAATATCCTCTACTGTAGCCCCTCCGGTCGAAAAACCTGTGCTTGTCTTCACAAAGTCAGCCCCGGCCTCGAGAGCAAGCTCACAGGCCTTTACTTTCTCATCCTTGGCTAAAAGGCATGTCTCAAGTATTACCTTCACCAGTATGCCCTCTTTGAGTTTTTTGGACTCTCCCACTACACTTTTTATGTCATTTAGCACACGGTCATAGTTCTTGCTTTTTAACATGCCTATGTTTAAGACCATGTCCAGTTCAGTTGCCCCATTCTCCACAGCGTCAATAGCTTCAGATACCTTTGCCCGTGTGGTAGTAGCTCCAAGTGGAAAACCAATTACTGTACATACCTTCACACCTGAGTTCTCTAAACATTGCCTGGCCAGGCCGACATATGAAGGATTTACACAGACAGAATGAAACCGGTACCCTATGGCTTCATCGCAAAGTTTTTTAATATCAGCTTCACTCGCCTCTGGTTTCAATAGCGTATGGTCTATCATAGAAGCAAGCTTCTCTTTAGTAATCTCCAACTTCTATCACCTCTCATTATAAAGATGTTATACCATCTTTTGTCACAACAGCATATATGAGCTTTGGCTTTTCAACTCGTTCATCTGATGTCTCTATAGAGTTCAATATATCTGGCAAAACATTGTTCAACCTTTCTTCATCATTTGCATGGACAGTGGCAATAACCTCACCTTTTTTCACAAAATCTCCAACCTTCTTATTGAGCATAATTCCTACGGAAAGGTCAATCACGTCTTCTTTTCTTTCCCTTCCTGCACCAAGCCTCATAGCGCACAAGCCAAGTTTCTCAGCATAAAGTTTCGAAATGTAAAGGTCATTCTCTGCCCTTATATCATACCGTATCCTTGCGGTAGGTAAAAGCGAATAGTCTTCAAGAGCATCAGGATTGCCCCCCTGTGCCCTTACCATCTCCTTAAATTTTTCAAATCCCATACCTTTTTCCAGGGCATATTCTAACCTTGACGCAGCTTCTTCCATCGTTTTGGCTACACCGGCAAGCATCAACATGTGACTGCCGAGGAACATGCATACATCCATCAGGTCCCTGCATCCACGTCCTTGAAGAGCCTCGCATGCCTCGATCACTTCAAGGGAATTTCCGATGGCCAGGCCCAATGGCTGGTTCATGTCAGTAATCACTGCCACTGTCCTTTTGCCAGCATTTTCCCCTATACTCACCATAACTTGAGCAAGCTTTAAAGCACTTTCATAATCTTTCATAAATGCGCCGTCACCAAGCTTTACATCCAGTACTATGGCATCTGAACCACCGGCCAGCTTTTTGCTCATTATGGAACTAGCAATAAGTGGTATAATATCCACTGTGGCTGTGACATCTCTCAGGGCGTAGAGTTTCTTATCCGCCGGGGCCAGGTCTTCGGTTTGTCCTATCACTGCCAGGCCAATCCTGTTCACGTTCTCAATAAACTCTTCCATAGTAAGGGATACCTTCATACCCGGAATTGACTCCAGCTTGTCCAGTGTCCCTCCAGTGTGCCCCAGACCTCTACCAGACATCTTTGCCACAGGTGCCCCGCAGGCAGCCACAAGGGGTGCCAGTACAAGGGTTGTGGTGTCAGCTACACCACCGGTACTGTGCTTATCCACTTTTATCCCCTTTATGGGGGAAAGGTCAGCAATCTCCCCGGAATTAGCCATAGCCATCGTGAGGTTTGCAGTCTCAGCGTCATCCATTCCTCTAAAATATATAGCCATCGTAAGTGCAGACATTTGATAGTCGGGTATATCACCGGATACATATCCTTGTATAATGTACTCAATCTCTTTTCTGCTTAGCTTCATACCATCCCTTTTCTTTTTGATAAGATCTACCATCCTCATGTCAAAACCCCCTTATCTGCTCCAAAAAGCTCTTACCATGCTCAAATCTTTCAAGTCCAAAGTTTTCAGCTATGGTCTGTGCTATATCGGAAAAAGTATCTCTGATGCCTAAAGACTCACCATGCTCATTGGATGGCGTATAGACAAGTAACGGTACATACTCCCTAGAATGGTCGGTACTTGTTGTGGTTGGGTCGCATCCATGGTCAGCAGTTATAACCAAAAGGTCTTCTTTATGCATTTCAGAAATAATTTCCGGTATTGCATCATCAAATTCTCTTAGAGCATCTGCATATCCCTGCGCATTGTTTCTATGCCCGTACTGAGTATCAAAATCCACTAAATTAGTAAAAATGATACCCCTCTGTATTTCTTTCATAAAACTTATAGTTGCCCTAATCCCGTCCTTGTTATTGCCCGTATGGTTGCTCCTTGTTATGCCTCGATGTGCAAATATGTCCTCTATCTTGCCCACAGCATAGACATCAATTCCTTTTGATATAGCCCTATCCAGTACGGTCTCTCTAATGGGCTCCAAAGAGAAGTCTTTACGTCTTTCGGTCCTCACAAAGTTCCCAGGAGTACCTGTAAAAGGTCTTGCTATAACCCTGCCTACCGCATGTTCTCCAGTTAATATTTTCCTTGCTGTTTGGCACATTTCATAGAGTTTTTGGGGTGGTATTATTTCCTCATGGGCTGCTATCTGAAACACACTGTCAGCGGATGTATAGACTATTGGATATCCAGTCTTAAGATGTTCCTCACCTAGTTCCTTTATAATCTCAGTACCTGAAGCTGCTTTGTTACCCAGTGTCTTTGTACCTATCCTCTTTTCAAATTCCCTTATGATTTCTTCAGGGAAGCCATCCGGGTATGTCGGAAACGGCCTATCCAGCCGGACGCCAGCTATCTCCCAGTGCCCCGTTGTGGTATCCTTCCCCGCAGATTTCTCAGCCATTTTGCCATAAAAACCGATAGGATTTTCAATTGGAGGTACACTCTTTAAGGACTTTATATTTCCCAAGCCAATCCTTTGCATATTTGGCAACTTTACACCAGTTATCTCTGATACATGACCTAAAGTGTCCGAACCTGCATCACCAAAAAGTGCAGCGTCTGGCAGTTCTCCAATTCCTACACTGTCCAGTACTATCAGTATAATTTTCTTAAAATACTCCATGTGCTCACCTCAGTCAACAATAATGCTTTTCATATCAAACCCTTTTTCTAACAACATAAAATCGGAACTTGTCTGGTTTAAAGAAGTTAGACGAATAAAGAATTGCTCGGTTATTCTGATCATAGTGTACCTGCTCCAGAAGCAATAATGCATGATTTTTGCCGAGTCCTAATTTTTTTGAAGCCACGGGATGATAGCTGATTGGTATTATATCAGAAATGGCATAGGCAATCCTAATATTAAAATTTTTTTCCAAATAACCAAACAATGACTCGGGAAAACTATCCAATCCATCACTAAGTATACTTACAGGAATTCTATCTATGCAGTATACAACAGGTTCCCCGTTAGCTGTCCTTACCCTATCCACCCTGTATATCTCACTGTCCTTTTCTATATTTAACCTTTTTGCTTCTTCCTCATTTGCAGGAAGTACGTTTATAGAAAAATCAGTGGTCCCTGCCGTCATCCCTTCTCTTTCTATGGCTTTAGTAACACTATAGAGTTCCTCTATCCCACTCTTTATAACTGGCCTGCTCTTTACAAAAGTACCCACTCCCTGCTGTTTTACAATGAGGTTTTCCTCTTCAAGCACCCTCATAGCTTCCCTTAATGTCATGCGGCTTATTCCAAACTCTTCGGAAAGCTTTGCTTCTGATGGCAATCTATACCCTGGAGGCCAGTCCCCGCTTCTAATCATTTCCTCCATTTTTTTTAAAGCTACTTCATATAGGGGCCTTCTATCGCTCTGTATTAAACCCAAATCTATCACCCCATTTATTTTCAGGATCATATAGTGGACCATCTGCTACAGAATCAGTACTATCAGCATTTATATCCATTGTAAGTAGGTAGTGTTCCTCAAGAAATATTCACCAATGTCTATTTATCGTGAACCCTTATCATAAGGAATACCTTCAGCCTTTGGCGCTTTTGAGTTTTTAGAAGTAAAGGCTAAAACTACTAACGTAGCAATATATGGAACCATCTTATATACCTCACTTGGTAAATTCAGTGAAGCAAGGACCGGTATGCCTGAGTATGCTGATGCAATAGTCTTCATCAGCCCAAAAAAGAACGATGCCAGTAGAATCTTAAATGGATCCCATTGTCCGAAAATCAACACAGCAAGAGCAAGAAACCCATAACCTGCAACTGATGCATTAAAGTTTGTGGACGTTGGAATGACAAATACAAGCCCACCAATACCTGCAAGTGCTCCTGATATCATAACGCCCATGTAGCGCATCCTGTATACGTTAATACCTACTGAATCTGCAGCCTGTGGATGTTCACCGCATGCACGAAGGCGCAAGCCAAACCTCGTCTTATATAAAACCACCCACGAAATTATAAGAATAGCAAAACCAAGATAGGTGGTGATATAAGCGTTCTTAAAAAACAGGCCGCCCAACACTGGGATATCTCCAAGCACAGGTACTTTTTCTATCCGGAACTGATTTATAAATGGAATCTGCTGAACTGTGCGGATCATACGTGCCACATAAATTGCAAATGCAGGCGCAAACATATTGATTGCGGTGCCACTGATGATTTGATCTGCCTTCATATTGATTGCAGCATATGCATGTGCAAGGGACAAAATAATCCCTGTTACTGCTGAGATAATAATGGCAATTATAAGTATTGGCTGCCCCGAAATGATTGTTTGAAACATATTAATAAATAAAACACCGGTAAAGGCACCCATGATCATAATGCCCTCAAGTGCAATATTTATAACACCACTGTGCTCAGAAAACATTCCACCAAGTGCAACAATCAACAGTGGAATTGAGAAGTACATCATCTGCTGCACAAGAAAATATATAGTATCCACTATTAATCCCCTCCCTGCTGTCCTGCCTGAACCGGCATAGCTTCACTTTTGTGTTCAACGCCATCCCCATAACGTGATTGAATAAAATTCTTAAATAACAACGCAAAGGCACTGAAATAGATTATCACCGCTGTTATGATTTCAGTAACCTGAGGCACAAAGTCATACAACTGCATATTAAACCCCCCAACCGTGAGGTATGCCACAAATATACCAGCAAAGATTATACCAATCGGGTTGCCCTGTCCAAGCAGAGCAACAGGAATGCCGTTGAAGCCCTCCTGCGCAAGTGTGTCAAGAACCTCAATGCCCTTGCCAGAACCGGCAAGATAAAGCAATGCACCACCCAATCCGGAGAGTGCACCCGCAATCATCATTGAAAAGATAATACAACGACGTTCATTGATGCCTGCATATTTAGCCGCATCAGGATTTAAACCACAGGCTTTCAATTCAAATCCAAACTGTGTCTTCTCCAAAATAATATAAATTATAATCCCTGCAATAATAGCAATAAAAATGCCGGCATTGACGCTTGACGAACTGTTACCAGCTCGGAAAATCTTGTCCAGCCCCATCTTTGGTATAATGGCAGTTTCGGCAACACGCTGGGACTGATTTTTTAAAGAATCAAAGACTGTATTGACTACAAGAATATTGACCATGTACATACCTATATAATTCATCATAATACACGAGATAACCACATTGACATTGTAAAATGCCTTTAAAATTCCTGGAAGTAATCCCCATAATGCTCCTGCCAACATAGCCATAATTAGTGCTACACACCAGTGTAATGCTCCAGGAAGGAACGTCCACTTTACACCAACATAAACGGCAGCAAAGGCTCCTACAATAAACTGACCTGATGCACCAATATTAAATTGTCCGGTCTTGTTTGCAAAACCAACCGAAAGTCCAGTTAAAATAATCGGTGTGGCCAGGTATAATACCTGTCCTAGATTTTTCATGTCTGTGACGCCACCAAACAAGATTGCATTAAAACCATTCAGGGCCTGTTGTGGATTGCTTACCAATATAATAATAAAGCCAACTATAAGTCCCACAATAATTGCTATTAATGAAGAAGCAACATTTGCTACACTTTCTTTGCTTAAAAACCGCTTTATTGCTGTGCTCATGCAACTATACCCCTTTTCGAGCCCGACATAAATAGGCCAAGCTCCTGCATTGTTGTAGTCTTTGGATCAAGTTCTGCTACAATCTCACCTTCATAAATCACGAGAATACGGTCGCTAACATTCATGACCTCATCTAATTCCAATGATATAAGAAGAATACCTTTGCCTGCATCGCGTTCAGCGATAAGTTTTTTGTATATATACTCAACTGCACCTACATCCAATCCACGGGTAGGCTGTACTGCAATCAATAATTCAGGGTCACGGTCTATCTCGCGTGCTATAATCGCTTTTTGTTGATTGCCTCCAGACATGCTGCGAGCAATTGTCTTCGCACCCTGTCCGCAACGGATATCGAACTTTTCTATTAGTTCATCAGCATATCTATATATTTCATCATACTTCAAAAAACCATGGCTTTGAAAGCGTGGTGTAAAATAACTTTGTAGAACAAGATTGTATGCAAGATTGTAATCAAGCACCAATCCATAACGCTGCCTATCTTCAGGAATATGTCCTATGCCGCCAATGTTGCGCTGACGAATTGAATCATCGGTTATATCCTTTCCATTAAGCTTAATTTTCCCACTTGAGGAACGAATCAGTCCAGTCAAAGCATAAACAAGTTCTGACTGCCCATTCCCGTCAATCCCTGCAATGCATACAATTTCTCCGGCACGTACATTAAATGACACATTGTTTACCACATTTTTACCGGTCACCCTGCTTTTAACCGTTAAATTCTCTACTTCCAGAATAACGTCTCCTGCACTCTTTTCCTCTTTTTCCACTATAAGGTCAACCTTGCGCCCGACCATCATTTCAGAGAGTTCTTCTTTTGTGGTGCTTTCAACATCCACAGTGCCAATACATTTGCCTTTACGCAATACAGTACAGCGGTCAGCAACAGCCTTAATTTCATTTAGCTTATGAGTGATAAACAAAATTGATTTGCCTTCCTTTACCAATCCCTTCATTATCATCATCAATTCATCAATTTCTTGTGGAGTTAATACCGCCGTCGGCTCGTCAAAAATTAATATCTCATTATTACGGTAGAGCATTTTGAGGATTTCAACCCTCTGCTGCATACCAACTGTAATATCTTCAATAAGTGCATCGGGATCTACCTTGAGACCATATCGCTCAGATAATTCAATAACCTGCGCACGTGCCTTATCCATTTTGAGAATTCCGTGCCGTGTAGTTTCAACACCTAAAATGATGTTTTCAAGTACTGTAAAATTCTGTACCAATTTGAAATGCTGGTGTACCATCCCAATACCAAGGCGATTTGCATCATTGGGATTGTTAATCTTTACTACCTGACCATTTTTCTTGATAACGCCCTCGTCTGGTTGGTACATGCCAAAAAGAATGCTCATAAGTGTCGATTTCCCTGCTCCGTTCTCGCCAAGAAGGGCATGGATTTCTCCCTTTTTCAATTGAAGAGTCACGTTATCGTTAGCGATGACACCAGGGAATCTTTTGGTGATGTTACACATTTCAATAATGTAATCCACTTCTTATTACCCCTTATTTTTTACGAATTTAAAATATGATATTATCTTGACTGTTAAATTATTGAACGGACCTTTTGTAAAAGTCCCTTCTGATTTTGGACCAAATCCTGTATCAAATCTATTAAATCAGGAAGGGCTCAGTGCCCCTCCTGTTTTTAAACACGGTATATTCTATTCTATAACCTTGACTGTTACCGCCGATGTTTTGAGATCGGTTACGTTGACAGGCTTGCCGCTTGCATCAGTGTCCTTCACAAGTTTAGATGCAATGCCGTCTGTGTCGTTGGCAAGTTTTGAATAGATTGCATCATAATCAGCCTTTGTGAATTTCCTAAACTTAGAGGTTTCCATCGGAAGACCAACACCATTGTTTTTAGCAGAGAAGATAAGGCTCTGTCCGCCGGGGAAAGTACCCTTATAGTATTGATCAAGCAATGCATAAACGGCCTCGCCCAAACCCTTCATTGCCGAGGTAATGACTGTGTCACTCTCATATGACTGATCAACGTCAACACCTATTACCTTGCCATTTGACTGTTCTGCTGCAGCCATTACTGAATTACCAACAGCACCACCGCAGGCAAAGATAACCTCTATACCCGACTGATACCAGGAAGCTGCCAGTGTCTGCACTTCAGGTGTTGCATCAAAACCACCGGTATAATGGTAGTTTAAAGTGATTGATCCAGGTGCAAGGCCCATTTCTTCAGCAGCAGCCTCTGCTCCCTGAATAAATCCATAACCATAACGTACAACTGCAGGAACAGCCATACCACCCATAAAGCCCAGTTTGGTATAACCATCCTTAACGGCCGCATAGCCTGCAAGGTAACCAGCTTGTTCCTCAGCAAACAGAACACCTACCGTATTCTTTTCGGTGCGATAATTGTAGTTTGCATCATGCGGATTGCCATCAATTAAAATAAAGTTTACATCCGGGTACTGATCCTGTGCAATGTATATTGGCTCTTCAAACAAAAAGCCCGGTGTGACAACAATCTTTGCTCCACCTTTAACTGCCAGGTCAATTGCGGTTAGATAAGCATCATTGCTCTTCTCAGTTGGTTTATAGTATTTGTGGGTGATACCCTTTTCCTCAGCATACTTCTTTACGCCTTCCCACGTACCCTGATTGAAAGACTTGTCATCAATAGTACCGATATCAGTAATCATCGCTATCTCAAATTTGCCATTATCTGAGGTTACAGTGCTATCGGATTTTGTTGTATTGTCCGATTGTGCAGAATTGTTCTGTGTTGTTCCAGCCGGTGAACCACAGGCAGCAAGCGAGAGCAACATAATTACCGTCAATACCAGAATCAAGATTTTCTTCAACTCAATCCCTCCAAATCATTTTAAATATTACGTAAATCTCCAGACAAATGCCAGATGTCACCCCTCAACCTACAAAATACCGCATTAAAATTCATGTAGACCTATAAACCTTTAACACGTACTAAAACTAATGCTATAAAATGCTTTCCTACCCCACCTATTCCTCCTTTTATCATTTTTTTATGAGTGTCAAGTTGTCTGACGTCTTATAGCCTACAGTTAATATTATTCGACGTATTTTTTTAAAATCCTTCTTGAATTTAAATATTTTTTATTTACATTACTATACATTTAGTTCCATTCCTACGGCTTATAGCTTTGCCGTTTTTTAGAATATTCCATCATGTACTCCATAGGTTCTGGTATACTTTTAATTTGATTTTTGTTAAAAAAATGATTTGTCTTTATTGCTTAGAATTATAGAGGAAATATAAAAAAATTGTAGAATGTATTATAGTGTAAACGTTTATATATATAAAGTTGGAGGTGGTGGAAAATTTGTTTAATTTGTATAAAACCTTATAACCAATAAGTGAAGGAGGAAAACCTATGGAGTGGCTTTTAAACATCAACAAGATTGTAAACGGCATAGTATGGGGACCACCAATGTTAATCCTCATAGTTGGCACCGGTATCTTCCTGACATTATATCTTGGGTTCCCACAGGTAACAAAGTTTGGCTACATCATGAAAAATACCCTGCTTAGGGCCTTTTCTAAAAAGACCACTGGTGAGGGCGATATAACCCCTTTTCAGGCAGTGGCAACAGCTCTGGCAGCTACAGTGGGTACAGGTAATATAGCTGGGGTTGCAACAGCTATTTTCCTGGGTGGTCCCGGGGCTATATTCTGGATGTGGCTTTCAGCATTCTTTGGCATGGTTACAAAGTACTCCGAGGTATGTCTCTCTGTCAATTATCGTGTCAAAAATCCTGATGGGTCATTTTCCGGCGGACCCATGTACTATATATCAAATGGGCTTAATGCAAAGTGGTTGGCATATATTTTTGCTGTATTTGGCGCATTAGCAGCTTTTGGTATTGGCAATATGGTACAGGCAAATTCCACTGCACTTTCACTAAAAGCAGGCTTTGGAATTCGAGAATTATATACAGGCATTGCGCTGGCAGTGCTAACTGGACTCGTAATAATAGGTGGAGTTAAGCGCATAGGTCAGGTAACCGAATATCTGGTACCTTTTATGGCTATAATATATGTTATTGGTTCACTTGTCATCATACTGCTACATATAGACAAAATTCCGGAGGCATTTGCCATGATATTTGAAAATGCCTTTACCCCTACCGCAGCATCAGGTGGTTTTGCCGGTGCAACCATCATGATGGGTGTACGTTATGGCGTTGCCAGAGGTGTATTCTCCAATGAGGCCGGTCTTGGCAGCGCTCCTATAGCTCATGCGGCTGCTACTGTGGACCACCCTGTAAAACAGGGTATATATGGTGTATTTGAGGTCTTTATGGACACTATAGTTATCTGTACTATGACTGCACTGGTTATACTGACAACAGGCGTATGGAACAGTGGAAAGACCAGTTCTGAGCTATCCATGTATGCATTTGAAACGGGACTGCCAGGCACGTGGGGTAAGTTTATAGTTGTAATTGGCCTGGCCCTGTTTGCATACTCCACAATTATAGGGTGGTCGTACTATGGTGAAAAGTGTGTAGAGTTTTTATTTGGCCCTAAGGCCAGACTCCCATACAGGATTATATGGCTTCCATTCATAGGAATAGGTGCTGTTGGCGGCCTTACAGAGCTCTGGAATCTCGCCGATACATTAAACGGCTTGATGGCCATCCCTAACCTTATAGGCGTCCTGCTCTTAAGTGGGGTTGTCCGTAAGCTGACTAAAGAATACTTTTCTACTCATTAAAATAAAAAAGAGGGCTTGCATTGCCCTCTCTCCTTTATTTTGCTATTATCTCCTTCACCTTCATAAGCCTTGCAGTGTTTGCCCTTTCATTTTCCTCTAACTTCATGTTAATGAACCTGATATTTTCCTCCAGCTGAGGTATCATTACATACTCTAAGGCATTCACCCGTCTCCTGGTCTTTTCTATTTCATCAGCCAGAAGCTGACAGGTCTTTTCTATCTCGGCCAACTCTAAAAGCTTTGGGAGTACATCCCCCATGACCTTTATCGCATCATCCAGTTCTGCCGAAGTTGTGGCCAGGCCATAGGATAACCCCTTTGATTTTTCTTTTTCCTTTAATGTTATTTTGGGGACATTTACACTCATTATATTGCGTGTCGTAACTTTTATGTCAATGCTTCTGGCAGGATAAATGAGGCTCTCCTCTATAATGTCAGGGCTCATGACCGCCCTGGCCATCAAAAAGTTCTTCAGTGCCTTTACAAGTTCAACCTCCACTTCTTCTCGTAACTCTCTATTCTTCTTCACAAGGTCCAGAAAAGACCGTATAAGCCCATCCTGTTTGTCCTTCAGCAGCTTATGCCCTCTTGTAGCCGTTTTAAGACGGGTCTTAAACTGCATAAGCTCCATCCTTGTCGCCCTTAAGCTACCCTGTTGAGGCATATACTACACCTCTTTCTTCTCGGGAAGGTACTTCTCGATATATTCATCGTGGATTCTCCTGAGCTCTGACTTAGGCAATATACTCAAAAGCTCCCACCCTATGTTCAAGGTTTCCTCTATTGTCCTGTTTTCATACTCACCCTGCCTTACATATTTATCCTCAAACTCATCGGAAAAACGCAGATACAACCTGTCCACATCGCTCAATGCAGACTCTCCCAGTATTACCGAAAGTTCCTTTGCATCCTTACCTGCTGCATAAGATGCAAAAAGCTGGTTCATCGTATCAGCATGGTCCTCCCTCGTCTTACCTTTTCCAATACCCTTGTCCTTAAGACGCGAAAGGGAAGGAAGCACATTAATGGGTGGATAAATCCCTTTCCTGTGAAGGTCACGGGACAATATTATCTGCCCCTCGGTAATGTATCCAGTAAGGTCCGGTATAGGATGGGTAATATCATCCTCAGGCATACTTAAGACAGGGATCTGTGTAATAGACCCTATCCTTCCCTTGATTCTCCCTGCTCTTTCATATATAGACGCCAGGTCCGTATACATATAACCCGGATACCCTCGCCTTCCTGGCACCTCTTTTCTTGCTGCAGAGATTTCCCTCAATGCCTCACAGTAGTTTGTCATGTCAGTCAAGATGACCAGCACATGCATGTCTTTCTCATATGCGAGATATTCTGCAGCTGTAAGGGCCATTCGTGGTGTGGCTATTCTTTCAATGGCCGGGTCATCAGCTAAATTCATAAAAAGTACTGCCCTGTCTATAGCTCCCGTCCTTTGAAAGTCATTTATAAAGAAGTTGGCTTCCTCAAAGGTTATACCCATAGCCCCGAATACAACAGCAAACTTTTCCTCAGCGCCTAAAACCCTTGCCTGCCTTGCTATCTGTGCTGCAAGTCTTGAATGAGGCAACCCTGAAGCTGAGAATATAGGAAGCTTTTGACCTCTTACCAGCGTATTCAGCCCATCTATAGCTGATATACCTGTCTGTATAAACTCTGATGGATAATCCCTTGATACAGGGTTTATAGGACTACCATTTATATCCAGTCTCTTTTCCGGCATTATCTTTGGACCATTGTCTCTCGGTCTGCCAAAGCCGTCAAAAACCCTGCCAAGAATATCCATTGACACCCCAAGTTCTATGCCCCTGCCTAAAAACCTTACCTTTGTCGTATTTAAATTAATACCTGTAGAACCTTCAAATAGCTCGATCAGTGCCTTATCTTCATTTACCTCAAGAACCTGACCCCTGCGCACTGAGCCATCCGCCAGCTCTATCTCTACCAACTCGTTGTATTTAGCACCTTCCACGCCTTCAACAAGCATCAGGGGGCCTGCTACCTCTTTTATTGTCTTATACTCCTTTGGCATTATTCTTCACCCCCAGCTTCATAGAGTTCCTCAATCTCCTGCCTTATCTCTCTCTCAATATCATCAAACTCATCCAAATTATCCTCAGAGATAAACCTCGCCCTTGCTATCCTTTCCATTACCGGAAGTGACGTTATCTTATTAAACTGCACTCCCTCGTCTATTGCCTTTGATGCCTCATGATAAAACTCCAATATAAGACCCAACATCTTCTTTTGCTTTATAAGAGAGGTGTATGTATCAACATCATCAAAGGCATTCTGATGTAGAAAATCCTCCCTTATTGACCTTGAAACCTCCATGACAAGCCGATCTCTATAGGAAAGTGCATCTATACCAACCAGCCTTACAATCTCTTGCAGCTCAGATTCTTCCTGTAAAAGACGCATGGCCTCCTGTCGCATATCAATAATCTCTTTACCAATGTTTTTCTCAAGCCAGTCCTTTATGTTATCTATATACAAAGAATAACTGGTAAGCCAGTTTATTGCTGGAAAGTGACGGCTGTATGCAAGTTGCGCATCCAGTGCCCAGAATACTTTAACAACCCTCAATGTGTTTTGAGTCACAGGCTCGGACAGATCTCCGCCCGGTGGCGATACTGCCCCTACAGCAGTAATAGAACCAATTCTGCCATCGTTACCCAAACATACAACCTTGCCAGCCCTTTCATAATATTCAGCTATCCTCGAGCCTAAATAAGCCGGATATCCTTCTTCACCAGGCATCTCTTCCAGCCTGCCTGACATCTCCCTCAAGGCCTCTGCCCACCTTGATGTTGAGTCAGCCATGATTGCAACACTGTAACCCATGTCCCTGAAGTACTCAGCTATGGTAATACCGGTGTAGATAGATGCTTCTCTGGCTGCAACCGGCATATTAGAAGTATTGGCAATAAGCACCGTCCTCTTCATAAGTGGTTCCCCGGACTTTGGGTCCTTGAGCTCTGGAAACTCCATCAGAACATCCGTCATCTCATTTCCTCTCTCACCGCAGCCAACATAGACAACTATCTCAGCATCTGCCCATTTTGCCAGCTGATGCTGTACCACAGTCTTACCACTGCCAAAGGGGCCAGGAATACAGGCTGTTCCACCCTTTGCCACAGGAAAGAGCATATCAATTACCCTCTGTCCGGTCACCAATGGCTCCGTGGGGTCGAGTTTTTCCTTTATAGGCCTTTTGTGTCTTACAGGCCATTTCTGCAACATAGTGATGTCCCTTACGCCGTCTGCCGTCTCAACCCTTGCTATGGTGTCAACCACAGTGAATTCACCGCTGCTTATTTCTTTTACAATACCCTCTATGCCATATGGCACCATTATCTTATGGACAACCAGGCTTGTCTCTCTGACTGTGCCCAAAATATCACCACTGACCACATGGTCACCAGGTCTCACTGTCGCTTCAAAAACCCATTTTTTACCATGATCAATCGGATCAGCTGACACCCCTCTTGTTATAAAGCTGCCGACCTTATCTTGAATTATTGTCAGTGGTCTCTGTATGCCGTCAAATATGGACTCAATAAGGCCAGGCCCTAGTTCTACACTCAACGGTTCCCCTGTGGATATAACGGGCTCACCAGGCCCAAGGCCTGAAGTCTCTTCATAGACCTGGATAGAGGCCCTGCCGCCTCTCATTTCAATTATTTCTCCAATAAGGCTTTCTTTTCCTACCTTCACCACGTCAAACATCTTTGCATCATCCAGGCCCTCGGCAACGACCAGTGGGCCCGAAACCATGACTATTCTACCCTCTTTCAACTTGTCTCTCCTTCCTTCCTAAATATTATATCCGTACCTATAGCTTTTTCTACGGAATACTTAAGTGAGGTTATGCCGATACCCCTACTGCCCTGATTATTGGGTATAAGGATAATTGAAGGAAGCGGTTTTGCACTAAACTCTTTTATGGTATCACCTATACGCTCAGCTATATTTTCTGTCACAAAGATAACAGCATAGTCCTTCTTCACAATGTCCAATAAAATCCTGTCCGGGTCATCATCTTCTTTTACAGGGAAAGTATCAATACCTAAGGCCTTAAACGCAAGTACTGTATCTGTGTCACCCATAACACCAATCTTATACATAGGCATCCCTTAACCTTTCTGAAATCAAATCTTTAGCTATATCATTGAGTTTTCCTACCATGACTATCCGCAAAAGCCTTGCCTCGTTTAACTTCCCTAATATAAAACCCCATATGGGTTTTGTGCCAAAGGCTGAAAACTTACCCTGCCTTGCATATTCAAGAAGATAATTATCGCACAGTCTCTCCATCTCCATGGAACTACCGCTTTCAAGCCAGGACTTTATCCCCTGCTCTGCAACCGACGCATAGTCGGTAAATTTAAACCTGTCAGCCAACCCTGCAAGCTGTTCATTAAAGATGTTATAGAAAAAATCTTTATCTAACCTGCCATGATCTAAGAGAACAGCCTTTAAAAAATCTATGGACTCATCCATCAGTTTTATCCTAATAAACGACCGTATATTTATAAGATCGATCTCTCTCTCAATATAGCCCCTTAAAAAGCTGTCTTCCCTTGCCATTTCATACAGATGCTCATACATAAATCTATCCATAGCAAAATCAATATAACCAGGTATCTCTGTTTGAATGAACAACTCCTTTGATTTCTCTATGGCAATCCTCAAATACTCAGGTAGTTCTGAAAAATCCTCATTCTTAAAACAATTATTTAATATTTCTGGCGAAATGGTGCCCATAGACGATAGATGGTAATTCTCACCATTAAAATTTTTTACCTTTAAAAGAACCTTGCAGTTTAAATAATCCTCCCTTACCCTAAAAAACCTTGTAAATGATGTACTGCCAGTTGCTTCATCCACAGTTCTGTAAACATCCTCAATATGTTTACCTATAACATTTTCAAAGTCATATGGAGAGTCATGTTCGTTAAGAAACTCACCATAGGGGGTTTCCTGAAGCATTTTATAAGCATCAAACGCATCAGCAGCATCAATCATTCTGTTTAATATGCTTTTATTCAACATCCTGTTCTCAAGCACCTTTATTTTGTTTATAGCAAAAAGATAATCTGTATCTCTTTTCATAAGATCATCCTCTATTCAAACAATATAGAGATTACATCAGGCTCTATCTCTTCCCGTTTCTCTTCAATAAGAGTCTTTATCCTGTAATTCTCCTCAATGCCTTTACTGGAAAGAATAAAACCCCCGTCTCCATCAAAACTCTCTTCTGACAGTTTTAATGTAAGCTGCTTGTTGTTTAACTTAAGGTATTCATTGGCCTTTTCAACGAAGTCTGGTATACCTTCCCTGTCCCTTTTAGAAAGCATAATCCACACGTTGCCTGTCAGTTCACTCTTCAATAAAAGCCTAAATAACAGCCCCATATAATCTTCTTTATTCATATTTATTAGCCTGTCGCTTGCCTCTTTAAATGCCCGGTCTATGAGCTCCTGCTTGGCAGTAAGCATTTCCTTTCTCATATCAAGCTGAGCCATAGATACCAGTCTCCTGTAATGCTCTTCTGCATCTCTTTTAGCCCTTGCCACAGACTCATCGAACTCTTTTTCGGCCTCTGCTTTTGCTTTTCTTAATATCTCATCATATTTTTCATTGGCCTCATCAAGTATACTTTTAGCCTCAATATCAGCATCACTTTTTATCTTTTCTAAGATATTATCAAGATTAAGCATAATGGCCACTCCCTTATATCCTTATGCCAAATACAAGCAGGACTGAACCCAAGAGAGACAACACTGCATATGTCTCAACCATAGCTGCATATGTCAAAGCCTTTGCCAATTCTTGAGGTCTTTTAGCCAGTATGCCCACACCACTGGCAGCAACCCTCCCCTGTGCTATAGCAGAAAACCATCCAACAATAGAGACCGGAAGAGCTGCTCCAAGGAAAAGGAGTCCTTGCCACGTAGTTAAAGGAACCATATTGCCTCCAAGCAAACCAATCTTCGACATTATTATGAACCCAGTTAAAAGACCATATATTCCCTGAGTACCCGGCAATGCCTGAAGCAACAGTGATTGACCGAACTTATCTGGGTCTTCCGAAATCAGTCCCGATGCACTCTCACCAACCAGACCTACACCAATTGCTGAACCAATACCTGGAAATGCTATGGCTATCGCTGCAGCAGCCAGTCCAAACACCTGTCCTAAAGTAATATCCATTTATAAACTCCTCCTTTTATTGATAGTTATAATATTTTAAAGATAACTTGAATGGACTAAACGGCTTGCCTCCGCCTTCATAGAATTTACCATAAAACTCCACATATTGAAGACGGCTGGAGTGGACATAACAGCCCAAACCACTGATGGCAAGGTTAAACACATGCCCGACAATTAAAATTATAAGCCCCAAGATGAAACCAAGCACTCCACCACCAAGCATTCTTGCCAGTGTATTCATCACCATAGCTATGACGCTTCCCGAAAGACACAAGGCAAGAAGTCTGGAATATGAAAGCACATCACTCAAATATCCAGATAAGCCATAAAGGCTTACCAGTCCTGATAAAAACTTCATTATAACTCCACGTTTGCTCCTACCTTGAGTAAGTACAAGACCCAAAGCACCTATTAAAGCCACAACAGTAGCTACCTTCATAAAGTTTGGGATAGCTAACATTAAAAGCCCTGTAAGAAATATCAACCAGAATCCCTGGTCAAAAATCGCATCTATTATATGCCCATTTTTTATGTTTATATAGGCTTTCATACCCAAACCGGTAAATATCTGAATTACGCCTAATGCAAGAGAAAATACCAGCATGGTCATAGGATCATTCAGAGGGTTAAACCACAGCGCAGGGATTCCAAACATGTCGCCAAACCATCCTCCAAATAAAGCTCCCCATATAGCGCTGGATATACCACACAAAAGAAGCAGATCCATCAATTTTTTACCTTGGCCTGATGGCTTTATAAGACGCTCGCCCAACCACATTAATACTGAAAGCATTATGCCATATCCCACATCACCCAGCATTATGCCAAAAAATACAAAGAAGAATGGCGCCATTATGGGATTTGGGTCTATCTCACCTTTATGCGGCAGGCTGAATAAATCTGTTATTAACTCAAAAGGTGTTACAAATGCATTGTTTTTAAGCAATGTTGGCGGGTTATCCTCTTCATCCGGATCTTTAAACTCTATATAACAATATGGGGACGCATCTCCAACAGATTTTTCAACATGTTCACGATAGGTTTCAGGTACCCACCCCTGTAAGCAGAATGTTCTTCTGGTCATAAGCAGATCATTGTACTTTTCAAATTTCTCTTTCTGAACATAATAATAGTCATAAAGCGCAGTAAACGCTTCCCAGTCTTTATCGAGCTCTTTAATATTTGCTTCAACCTCAGCTAAACCTTCATTAATCGCATCAATTCTCTTATTAAGACTGTTTATAATCTCTTCCGGTGTTCCTGACCCTTCATCTGTAAGGGCAGAAAATCCAAATTGCATCAATAAACCATTTGCACTTTCCTCTAAACTGTTCAGGTAAGATATAGCCATAAAGACGGTATTTCTCACCCGTTTTAATTCTCCATAACTAAAATAAGTAAGCTCTTCAGCACATTTCTGAAAATCAGGCAGATTTTTTGTTTCAATAGTACCGAGTTTTATGGTAGCGTATTTACCCCTGCCCAGTCTCCTGAGCGGAATACCTACATCCTTCCACGGTGTTAATACCTCTATCCTACCCTCCAACCTTGCCTTCTCGTTGTTTAATTCATTCTGCTTATTCTCAAGATTGTGAAGAGTTTTAATATCATCTAAATATCCCGCTTCACCCTTTAGATATTCATTAAAAACTTCATCATTAATTACTGGCTTTTGCTCGAACATTCCCCTCTTGTGGTCATTAAAATTCTTGAGGAGAGTAATGGCATAATTATACTCACTCAACCTGCCTTCTATCTCTGATAAACTATTTTGAGCAAAAGGTTTTTCTTCTTCCTCAGCTACTTCAATAATTTGAACTAGCCCAGATTTATGTAATGTATCTATAATCCTATCCATGTCATCCTTCAGCCCAACAAGGGTCATCTTCTTCATATTAACTACTGCCATATCATGTCACTATCCTTCCGACAATCATTTGCACGGCCTCGTCAATTCTGGCCTGGGCTTTTTCTACTGTTCTCTTCAATTCTTTTTCATGTTCCAACTTAAGCCTGTTAATCTCCTCAAAAGCCTTTTTCTCAGCCTCATCCTTTAACCTTGCAGCCTCTTTTTCTGCCTTTGTATTGTATTCAGCAACTATATCAGATGCTCTGCTATTGGCTTCTTTTAAAATCTCTTTAGCTCTTGTTCTGGCTTGTTTTATAACTTCCTCTGCCTCATCCTCCATTTCTCTGATATCTTTTACTATATCATCCAACCGTCTCACCTCCTAAAATAAAATAGCCCAAAAGGCTATATAAATGATAAATAATAAATAATAAATAATATATATAATATACTCATTCGACACCGACTCTTAAAATCCTTCTTTTTGCTAAAATCTTATCATCGAACATTTCACTATATTTTTTAATCACTTCTTAGATTATTATAGTAAAACCAAAAAGTTTTATATATGAAATTTTATACCTTTTTATGTTCAAAGTCAACTTATGTTTCCGGATCATATTCTCCTTCCACATATTTTCATTAACAGCTATTCAGCATAACCGTAGTCTTTTTAAAAGCAACTTATTTAGCTCATAAAGAGACATACGTCTTATTTTCCCCCTTTATTTCCCACTTCCGTTATAGCATTGGGTCCATGGTCAGAGCTGGATGGCCAACTTTTGTCAAAAATTCCACAACAGTATCCGGATCTGTGCCGACAGTCTC